>NZ_JBZEGV010000009.1:0-201035 GCF_058312955.1 Mesorhizobium sp. LEGMi-168a | reverse complement strand
AGCACCGCCGCAAAGGCCACGAACAAAAGCTCCGGCAACGGATGCTGCGCGGTCAAGTCCCGCGGGTCCGGAACCTCGCCAAATACATCCAGAAACACCATGCCGACCTCCGATCATCCAGAGGTCCCTCAGAATCCATTTCGATAACCGCCGCAAGAGTCCAATTCTACTCATGTGCGATTCCCCTGCCCCTGAGGGGAGGGTGGCCCGAAGGGCCGGGTGGGGTCCGCGGCGACGCGCGCGACTCTTTTCTTCGAAAAACGCAGCAGTTCCGAAATAAGGCCGAGGCAGCCGAGGCGACCCCTCCCGCCGCGCTTCGCGCGGCACCCTCCTCTCAAGGGGGAGGGTTAAGCCAGCTTCTTTCCAAATGTCGAGAAAAACTGCCCGGCGAGCTTCTTCGAGGTCGATTCGATCAGCCGGCTGCCGAGCTGCGCGATCTTGCCGCCGACCTCGGCCTTGGCGGCGTATTTCAAAACTGTCGTGTCCGCGCCGTCGGCAGTCAAGGTGACATCGGCGCCGCCCTTGGCGAAACCGGCAATGCCGCCCTTGCCTTCGCCCTGGATCGTGTAGGAGTGCGGCGGCTTGAGGTTCTTCAGCGTGACCTCGCCGTTGAAGGTCGCCTTGATCGGACCGATCTTCAGCACCACCGTCGCGGCCATCTCGGTATTGGATTTCTTTTCCAGGCTCTTGCAGCCGGGGATGGCGTCCTTGAGGATATCCGGGTCATTGAGGGCTTCCCACACTTTCTCGACGGGTGCGGCGATCCGCTCCTCGCCTTCGATCACCAAAGCCATCAAGACCTCCCGGGTTGCTGATGCCGATTGGTCCTAGCGCGCAGCCCTTTATCTGTCTATCGCACCAAAGTGCGGGGTCGCGGCGCTCGAACCTCTTGCTTGCATGAGCGCGTTGTCATATCGATTTGTCATACAAATACGGAGACCACGATGGCAGGCGCCCCCACCAAGAAGAAGAAATTTCGCTCGCAGGAGTGGTTCGACAATCCCGATAATCCGGGCATGACGGCGCTCTATCTCGAGCGCTACCTCAATTACGGACTGACGCGCGCCGAGCTGATGTCGGGCAAGCCGCTGATCGGCATCGCGCAGACGGGCTCCGACCTCTCGCCCTGCAACCGGCATCACCTCGAGCTCGCCAAGCGCGTGCGCGAAGGCATCGTGTCGATGGGCGGCATCCCCTTCGAGTTTCCGTGCCACCCGATCCAGGAGACCGGCAAGCGCCCGACTGCGGCGCTCGACCGCAACCTCGCCTATCTCAGCCTCGTCGAGGTGCTCTACGGCTATCCGCTCGACGGTGTCGTGCTCACCATCGGCTGCGACAAGACAACGCCGGCGCTTTTGATGGCGGCGGCCACCGTCAACATCCCGGCCATCGCGCTTTCGGTCGGCCCGATGCTCAACGGCTGGCACAAGGGCAAGCGCACGGGTTCCGGCACCATCGTCTGGGAGTCGCGCCAGCGCCTGTCGGCCGGCGAGATCAACTATGACGAGTTCATGGACATCGTCGCCTCCTCGGCGCCGTCGACCGGCTATTGCAACACCATGGGCACCGCCACCACGATGAATTCGCTTGCAGAGGCGCTCGGCATGCAGCTGCCCGGTTCGGCCGCCATCCCCGCGCCCTATCGCGAACGCGGCCAGATCGCCTACGAGACCGGAAAACGCATCGTCGACATGGTGCATGAGGACCTGAAGCCCTCAGACATCATGACCCGCAAAGCCTTCGAGAACGCCATCGTCGTCAATTCGGCGATCGGCGGCTCGACCAACGCACCGATCCACCTCAACGCGATTGCCCGTCATCTCGGCGTGCCGCTCGACAATGACGACTGGCAGAATGTCGGCCTCAACGTGCCGCTCCTGGTCAATCTGCAGCCGACCGGCGAGTATCTCGGCGAGGACTACCACCACGCCGGCGGCGTCCCGGCGGTGGTGGCCGAGCTGATGAAGGGTGGGCTATTGCCGCATCCGGATGCGATCACCGCCAACGGCAAGACGATGGGCGAAAACTGCCGCGATGCCGCCAACGAGAACCGCGAAGTGATCCGCGGCGTCGACAAGCCGCTCAAGGCCAATGCCGGCTTCATCAACCTCAAGGGCAATCTGTTCGATTCCGCCATCATGAAGACCAGCGGCATCTCGCCGGAATTCCGCGAGCGCTATCTCTCCAACCCGAACGACCCGGAGGCGTTCGAAGGCAACGCCATGGTCTTCGACGGGCCGGAGGATTACCACGCCCGCATCGACGATCCGGCGCAAGGCATCGACGAGCACACCATCCTGTTCATGCGCGGCGCCGGCCCTGTCGGCTATCCGGGCGGCGCCGAGGTGGTCAACATGCAGCCGCCGGCCTACCTCATCAAGAAGGGCATCCATTCGCTGGCCTGCATCGGCGACGGCCGCCAGTCCGGCACCTCCGGCTCGCCGTCGATCCTCAACGCCTCGCCGGAAGCCGCCATCGGCGGCGGCTTGGCGCTGCTCAAGACCGGCGACCGCGTCCGCATCGACCTCAGGAAGGGTACCGCCAACATCCTCGTCAGCGACGAGGAGATCGCCAGTCGGCGGGCGGCGCTGCAGGGCAATGGCGGCTATCACTATCCCAAGCACCAGACGCCGTGGCAGGAGATCCAGCGCGGCATGGTCGACCAGTTCTCGGCCGGCATGGTGTTGAAGCCGGCGGTGAAATACCAGGATGTGGCGCACACCAGCGGCGTGCCGCGCGACAACCACTGAACCTGTAGTCGGCTAAATAATGAGGGCGGCTTGCCGACGGTAGGCCGCCCTTTTCTAATGCCCTTGTTTCATCTCAACGGAACGCACAGATAAGTTCGACCTTGGCAGCCTAGGCCCGGACCAACTCCAGCAAGGGCTCAAACGAGTAAAGAGCAGCGCGGCGGCCGGCCGACTCCTCCAGCGTGTTGAGGAATCCCTTTTCAACCAAAGAGCGGGCGAACTTGTGCGCCGTGGGCGCTGGAATACCTGACTTTGCCGTGAAGATGTTGTTCCTAAAGACTGGCCGCGAGAAAAGGAAATCTAAGGCGGTCGTGCTCCATTGAGAGGCCAAGGTATCCCTAAATTCGAGCTTCAAACGTTCGTACAAGCTTCTGATCTGTTCGGCTTTTGCAAGGTTCTCGTTAGCTTGAGTTTCGAGCGCTTTAAGAAAGAACAACACCCAATCCGTCCATTCTCCCGATTTCGACACCTCGCGCATTCTATCAATATATTCATTGCGATTATTTTCAAAGAAATTACTTACGTAGAAGTGAGGCTCAGAAACAACTTTGTAGTGCCAAAGCATAAGTGTAATTAACATTCGCCCTACGCGACCATTGCCATCCTTGAAGGGATGGAGCGCTTCGAATTCCAAATGTGCAAGCGCTGTTCTGATAAGAATCTGCACTTTTTCATCGTTAATGAAGTCAAAAAGCCTATCCATTCCTGGATCAAGCTGCTCAGGATTAATAGGTATAAAGAAAACCTTACGCTTTGTTCTGCCAGCTAGATAGTTCTGTTCGGTTTTAAGTTCGCCAGGAGACTGACTTGCGCCGCGGCCAAATCCCAAGAGCACCTTGTGCGCGTTCCGTAGCAGCAGGCTAGAGATTGGATGCCCGTCTTGCACGCTAGCCTGCGCAAGCTTCATCGCTCGCCCATACAAGAAGACCTCGATCGCCTCGCTTCGGTAGTTGCGAGCGTCGGCACCATCACCTTCCTCGCGGTCGGCCTCGTAACGTAGCACTTCATCTAGCGTGCTAACCGTTCCTTCCATCCGAGAGGAGACAACAGCTTCCTGGCTCCTAAGAGGGGCCAAAAGGATTTCACTGTTGTGCATCCCCTTTAGCATCTGATCGTAGCGAGCGAGGGCCGCGACGGCATCTGCAATGGGAGAGATCAGGCGTTCATATGCCAGTTGCGTCGGAGGAAATTGCCCGTAGTGGTATCCGACAGCTTCCGAAAAATCGAGGTTCTGCGGCGGTTTGCCCATCTTGTCTCTCAGCGTCGGCTCGGTTTGATAGTCAACGGCGCTTGAATGGCATATATGAGAGAGTACCGGCTTTGTCTATCGTCAAAAGGCAATTTTGATAGCCAAGGGAGGTTGCCTATCACCCAATATAATCAAATCCCGTTGACTCTCAGAGACTCGTCAATCCGAGATACAAGTGATTCTAGGGGAGAGATTATCATGGCGAAACGGCGTTCTGCCCTGGGCTTTCTCGGCATGTTCGGCCGCTCCGGCGACTTGCGCCAGCTCGACGACGCATTGCGCAGGGCCGATCTGCATCCAGCTTTGGTGCCCGAGGGCGTAAAGCTCACCATCGTCAATTTGATGAACGACCGCTGGCCGGACGAGCCGCCGCCTAATGCTTATGCATCCGTGGCGCAACTCTGCGGCTACTGCATTGCCGGTCCGGAGGTCTTCGAACAGGCCAACGGCAGGGAACGCACGCTGGAAGCCGAGCGCCGCATCGAGGCCGCGCTCGAAGCCGGCGACAGCTTCGATGCGCAGATCGTGCTGATGACGCTGCATGCGAAGCTGATCAACGCCGAAGTCGTCGAGCGCTACGGGTTGAGCGCGGAATAAAGTAAGATGCGTTGAGATTAAGGCCAGGCCGAGTCGAAAACGGTGGTTTCCGAGAACCGGAGCGGAGCGTACTTAAAGTACGTGAGCACCGGAAGCGCAGGAAGCCGCCGTTTGCAGACCGGCCTCACCTTAATCTCAACGCATCTTAGCCGCCCATCTTGTTGCGCGGCAACTTGATCATCTCGCCGAAGCGGGCGCGCAGCTTGTCGTCGACCAGCCGCGACACGTGGCGCGGAAAACGCTCGGCCAGCACGCGCTTCTTCTCGGCGATCGCTCGCTGCAGGATGTCGGGCCGGCCTTTCTCGTTCCACTCCTTCGGCGAGAAGCGGTCGCCGACGGCGGGATAGAAATATTCGGTCTGCATCAGCCTCAGCGTCTGCTCGTTGCCGAGATAGTGGCCCGGCCCCTTCAGGCAGACATCGGCGATGGTGTCGATCGACAGCGCCTCGTCGGTCACCTCGATGCCGCGCACGCAGCGCAGGCAGTGGCCGAGCATGTCGTTGTCGATGATCAGGCTTTCGAGGCAGAAGCCGAGCAGCGAGGCATGCATGCCGGCCGATTCGTAGACAAGGTTGAGGCCCGAGAGGCCCGCCATCACATTGGTGATGCCCTTTTCGTAGCCGGACTGGATGTCGGGCAGCTTCGAGTCCGTCATGCCGGCGGCCGAGCCGCCCGGCAGGTCGTAATATTGCGCCATCTGCGCGCAGGCGGCGGTCAGCACCGACTGCTCGGCCGAGCCGCCCGACATGGCGCCGGTCCTGAGATCGGAGACGAACGGCCAGGTGCCAAAGATCGCCGGATGGCCGGGTTTTATCGCGTTGACATAGACCAGGCCCATCAGCACTTCCGCCACCGCCTGCACGACTGCGCCGGCAATCGCGGCGGGCGCCGTGGCGCCGGCTTGGCCGGCCGACAGGAGCAGGATCGGGATGCCGCCCTCGACGCAGGCTTCGAGCACGCCGCAGGCGTCCTCGGCGAACTTCATCGGCGGCACGACGAAGCAGTTCGAATTGGACACGAACGGCCGCGCCCGGAAATTCTCCTCGCCGCCGGCGATCGCATAGAGCATGTCCAGCGCCGGCTTGACGTTCTCGCGCACCGTGAACGAGGTGCCGACATGCTTGGACGTTCCCATCACGCAGGCATAGAGCGTGTTGAAGTCCATCTCGAGCGGATCGGGGATGTCGCGCGGCACCATGGTGCGCTGGAAGAAATGGATATTGTCGAGCCCGTCGACGAGACGGGCGGCGTCATAGATGTCCTGCAGCTGCGATTCGCGATATTCGCGCTTCTCGACATCGACCAGATGCACCGCAGCACCCGCCGTGCCGTAATGCACGCGCTTGCCCTGGATCACCATGTCGTGCTTGGGGTCCTGGCCATGAAGCGTGAAGTGGCGCGCGGCTTTCTTGATCGTGTCGAGCACCAGTGCGCGCGGCAGGCGGACACGCCCGTCATCGCCATAGGTCGCGCCGACCCGGGTCAGCGCCTCGATGCAGGAGGGGATGGCGTTGGCGAAGCCGACCGTCTCCAGCAGCGTCAGCACCGCCTCGTGGATGCGCTCCCGGTCGTTCTGGCTCAATGGCCCGTAGCTGCCGCCTTCGAGGCCGGGCCGCACCGGACGGATGTCGTCCGCGAGCGGCGCAGCCCGCATCGCGCGGCGCGCTTCGCGCCCGCCGGACCGCCGCGAACGCTGGTCCGACGACGCTTCCTGCTTCTCGAGAGCCACTGACATGGAAAGCACTCCACCTTTGTTTTTTCAGGGCAGGGTGCGTGGCGGTTGGTCCACCATCGGCCTGCCTCGTCCCCTTTGTGCCTCGACTATGCCGCCGGCATTGGTACAGCCTATGAGCCAGCCAATCCCGTCGAATATGCCAGACTGCTAAAGCGATGAGGCGTGCCAAAACAAAAGAGCCGGCGAAGCGCCGGCTCTATTTTTGCAAGTCGATGGCGATCAGGCCGCAGCGGGCCTGCGGCCGGCTGCCGTGGCGAGCTCGCGGATACCGGGCTCGATATGCTGCAGCGAGATCGAGGAGATGCCCAAACGCATGAAACGAGAGGGCTTTTCGCTGCGATCGAAGAACCGGTCGCCGGGCTCGATGATGACGCTGCGCGAGGCGGCGGCTTCGGCCAGGCCGCGTGAATCGGTGCCGCGCGGCCCTTCCAGCCACAGCGATGTGCCGCCCGCCGAGTCGGTCGAGCGCCACTCTGGCAGGAAAGCGGAAATCGCATGGACCAGACGCTTGCGCCGCTCGTCGAAGGCGGCGGAGAGCCGGCGCACCAGCGCCTCGTGATGGCCGAGCGACAGGAACAGCGCCACCGCGCGCTGGTTGTTCGCCGGCGGGTGCCTGAGCATGAAGCGGCGCAGCGCGCGAAGCTCGGCGATCAGCCCGGCCGAGGCGACGATGTAGCCAAGCCTCAAGCCGGGAGCCAGCGTCTTCGACATCGAGCCGACATAGATGACGCGGCCCGAACGGTCGAGGCTCTTCAATGCCTGCTGCGGCGCCTCGTCGAGGAGCTGGCTGTCATAGCCGTCCTCGATGATGATCTGGTTGTTGCGGTTGGCTCGCGCCAACAGATCCTGCCGCCGCTCCGCCGACAGCGGCACCATGGTCGGGCAATGGTGGCTCGGCGTGACGAAGACGAAGCCGGAATCGCTGGGGATCGCCGAGGTGACGATGCCCGACTGGTCCACCGGAACCGGCTGGATATCGGCGCCCGCCAGCCGGAAGATCGAGCGGGCATCGGGATAGCCCGGATCTTCCATCGCCACCTTCGAGCCCTTGGTCATCAGCAGCGAGGCGAGCATGTAGAGCGCGTTCTGCGCGCCCAGCGTCACGATGATCTCGTCCGGATTGGCGAAGATGCCGCGGCGCGGCAAAAGCCGGGCCTGGATCTGCTCGATCAGCAGCGGATCGTCGCGGTCCACCATGTCCGAGGCCCAGTTGCGGATCTCCAGCACCGCGAGCGCCATGCGGTTGCATTCGCGCCATTCGGCGGTCGGGAACAGCGCCGGGTCGAACTGCCCATAGACGAACGGGTAGGAGGACTTGATCCAGTTGTCGTGCTTGGCCGGCGGCGGCATGTCGCTGGCGGCGATCTGCCGGCGCGCCTTCCAGTCGATCTCGTTCTGCTGGTCGGGCGCCTTCTGGTGCGGCTTGGCGGGGGTGGCCAGCACGTCAGGGTTGACGAAATGGCCGCGCCGCTCGCGCGCCACCAGGAAGCCCTGATCGACCAGCTGCTGGAAGGCAAGCACCACCGTGCCGCGGGCAACCCCAAGTTTTTCCGCCAGAATCCGGCAGGACGGCAGCGGCATCGAAGCGGCGATTTGTCGGTCGAGGATGGCTGCGACGATCGCCTGGCGGATCTGAGCCTGGAGGGTTTGTCCGGATTCGGCCGAAATCCGGAACAGGCCGGACCATATGGCCGTGTCATTGCGCTGTGGCATGGGAGATCTTCCTCGGATGGCCAGCTGTTTTCACTTGGCTGGACCAGTCGAGTGTAGGGGTGGCACAAGGGGTTGCGCCAATCAATTTTTCTGATCGCTGGGATTTATGCCAGTGATCCATTGGTTGTAAAATCATGCTGCAACGCATCATAAAAGCGTGATGCGATGCGGCATCGCCGCGCTTGAACGAAATGGAAATCGGCTCAATAGAATGTCGCGACGACACGCGCCGGAAACATCCGGCCTGTTACAATAGTCTAAAAACCCGCCAGGAGCCCGCCAGTGGATCAGTCAGCCTTCGACAAGCAGGTCACCGCTCTGCGCGATCAGCGCGCGGCAGCCAAGGGCAGCATGCGCGAGGCCTTCGCCGCCGATCCCAAGCGCTTCGAGAGGTTTTCCGCCACCGATGGCGATCTTCTGCTCGACTGGTCGAAATGCGCGGTCGATGCCGGCACGATGGCGATGCTGGAGAAGCTCGCCGGCGCCGCCGATCTCGCGGGACGCCGCGCCGCCATGTTCGAAGGCAAGAAGATCAACGTCACCGAGAACCGCGCCGTGCTGCACACCGCGCTGCGCAACCTTACCGGCAAGAGTGTCGTGGTCGATGGCCAGGACACGAAGGCCGATGTGATTGCCGTGCTCGACGCCATGGGCGCCTTCGCCGACGCCCTCCGCTCCGGCAAGGCGGCCGGCGCCACCGGCAAGAAGATCACCGACATCGTCAATATCGGCATCGGCGGCTCGGATCTCGGTCCGGCCATGGTCACGCTGGCGCTGGCGCCCTACCATGATGGCCCGCGCGCGCATTACGTCTCCAATGTCGACGGCGCCCACATCCACGACACACTGAAGGATCTTTCGCCCGAAACGACCCTGTTCATCATCGCCTCCAAGACCTTCACTACGGTCGAGACGATGACCAACGCCGAGACGGCGCGCAAATGGGTGGAGAAGGCGCTGGGCAAGGAAGCGATCGGCAAGCATTTCGCCGCCGTCTCGACCGCGCTCGATCTGGTGGCGAAGTTCGGCATCGCTTCCGATCGGGTCTTCGGCTTCTGGGACTGGGTCGGCGGCCGCTACTCGGTCTGGAGCGCCATCGGCCTGCCGGTGATGATCGCCATCGGTCCGCGCAATTTCCGCGCCTTCCTCGATGGCGCGCATGAGATGGACGAGCATTTCCGCTCGGCACCCCTGCAAAAGAACCTGCCCGCTTTGCTGGGCCTGATCGGCTGGTGGCACCGGGTCGTCTGCAAATATCCGGCCCGCGCCGTCATTCCCTACGACCAGCGCCTGTCGCGCCTGCCGGCCTATCTGCAGCAGCTCGATATGGAATCGAACGGCAAGAGCGTCACGCTGGACGGCGGCGCGGTCACCACGCCGACCGGTCCGCTGGTCTGGGGCGAGCCGGGCACCAATGGCCAGCATGCTTTCTTCCAGCTCCTGCACCAGGGCACCGATTTCATCCCGGTCGAATTCCTCGCCGCGGCCGTCGGTCACGAGCCGGAGCTGAAGCACCAGCATGATCTGTTGCTCGCCAACTGCCTGGCGCAGTCGGAAGCCTTCATGAAGGGCCGCACTTTGGAAGAGGCGCGCGCGCAAATGCTGGCCAAGGGCATGAAATCAGCCGACGTCGACCGCATCGCGCCACACCGCGTGTTCTCTGGCAACCGCCCGTCGCTGACGATCCTCTACAGGAAGCTCGATCCGCGCACGCTCGGCCGGCTGATCGCGCTCTACGAGCACCGCGTCTTCGTCGAGGGCACGCTGTTCAACATCAACTCGTTCGACCAGTGGGGTGTCGAACTTGGCAAGGAATTGGCGACGGGCCTGCTGCCTGTCGTGGAAGGCAAGGAGACTGCCGCAAAACGCGACGCCTCGACTGCCGGACTGGTGGGACATATCCACCAATTGCGCGGCGCGGAGTGACAGGTTTGGCGGATATCAAGGGCATTCTCTTCGACAAGGACGGCACGCTTGTCGATTTCAACGCAACCTGGCTCGGCATTGCCGATTTCATGGCCATGGACGCCGCCGAGGGCGATCGCTGGAAGGCCGACCGGCTGCTCGCCGCGGCCGGTTTCGATTTCGTCAGCAAGCGCTTCAAGCCCGATTCGATCTTTGCATCAGGCTCGAACATGGATGTCGTCGAGCTCTGGTTCCCGCGCCTGTCCGACGAGGACCAGATGGTGGCCGTCTCCCGCTTCAACGAGATCACCTCGGTGCAGGGCTCGTCGATGGCGGTAGCGCTTCCCGGCATCGTCGAATCGCTGCGGGCACTGCACAAGCGATCCTTCCGGCTGGGCGTCGCCACCAACGATTCCACCAGTGGCGCCGAGAAGACGCTCGCCACGCTGGGTGTCGCGCAGCTCTTCGACGCCGCCTTCGGCTATGATGCCGTGGCCAACCCCAAACCGGCGCCCGATACGGTCGTCGCGTTCTGCGACCTGACCGGGCTGAAGCCAAGCGAGATCGCCATGGTCGGCGACAATCGCCACGATCTCGAAATGGCGCGCGCCGGCGGCTGCGGGCTGGCGGTGGGCGTCCTTTCCGGCACCGGCACGCGCGACTCGCTGTCGCCGATGGCCGATGTCATTCTGGATTCCGTCGCCGACCTTCCGGATTTCCTTTCGGCGCGGGTAAGCGCAGCGGCGAGCTAATCAGCGGCTGCCACGACGAAAGCAAAGACGCCGCTCGGCTTCGGCGCGCCGCCGCCGTTTCCGCCGACATCGGGCACCTGATACTCAGCCAACAGACGAAGCCGCCGCCTGGGCAGCCAGGCGCGGCCCGGATCGCCGACCAGCACCTCGATGCCGGCGGCAAGGCAGCGGTCGAGGAATGGGACGACCCGCCGCGCCACCGCCTGTCCGTAAAAGACATCGCCGGCGAGCACCAGATCGACGGCAGGCGGCGGACCGGCGGTGATGTCCTCGCCGATTATGCTGACGGCGACGCCGTTGGCCGCGGCGTTGAGGCCGAGCGCGACGACACCGTTGCGGTCGATTTCCGCCGCGAACACCTCGCTCGCCCCGGCCTTTGCCGCCGCGATGCCGACAAGCCCGGAGCCGGCGCCGAGGTCGAGCACCCGGCGGCCCGCGACGATCGAGGGCCGGTCGAGTATATAGCGCGCGAGCACCGCGCCGCCGGCCCAGGCATAAGCCCAGTAGGGCGGTTGCGGCTCGACAACGCTTTCATCGGCGCCACCATCCGGTTCAAGCAGCCGCCGCAGCCCGCTGCCGGGATGGGCCATGTAGAGGCGGATTTCGGGGAGCGACGGCACCGGCAAAAGCCGCATGTTCGCCTTGATGAATTCCGCTGGATCGAGCCTTTCGCTTGGTTCGCGCGATGCGCTGGCAGCGTGGTCGGCCAAGTCTATTCCCGCAATGCGCGCCGCAGGATCTTGCCGACCGGTGTCTTCGGCAGCTCGGCGCGGAATTCGATGTATCGCGGCCGCTTGTAGCCGGTCAGGTTCTCGCGGCAATAGGCGGTCAGCGCCTCGACGGTGAGCGCCGGGTCCTTCCTGACCACGAACAGCTTCGGCACCTCGCCGGAATGCTCGTCCGGCACGCCGATCGCCGCCACCTCGAGCACGCCGGGATGGTGCGCCACGACCTCCTCCAGCTCGTTCGGATAGACGTTGAAGCCGGAGACCAGGATCATGTCCTTCTTGCGGTCGACGATCTTGGTGTAGCCGCGCTCGTCCATGAAGCCCATGTCGCCCGACTTGAAGAAGCCGTCCTTGGTCATCACCTTGGCGGTCTCGTCCGGCCGGTTCCAGTAGCCGGCCATCACCTGCGGCCCGCGGATGCAGATTTCGCCGACTTCGCCGAGCGGCACGTTGTTGCCGTCGTCGTCGCGGATGGCGATCTCGGTCGACGGCAGCGGCAGGCCGATCGTGCCGGTGAACTCGCTGGAGCTGAACTTGTTGGCGGTCGCCACCGGCGAGGTTTCGGAAAGCCCGTAGCCTTCGCTCACCGGACAGCCGGTCAGCGCCTTCCAGCGTTCGGCCACGCCCTTCTGCACCGCCATGCCGCCGCCAAGCGTCAGGATCAGCGGCCTGAAGTCGAGCTTGCGGAAATCCTCATTGTTGAGCAGCGCGTTGAACAGCGTGTTGAGGCCGGGGAAGATGTGGGCCGGGTATTTCTGCAGTTCCTTGACGAAGCCCGGAATGTCGCGCGGGTTCGGAATGAGCACGTTCTGCGCACCCTGCTGCATGCCCATCAGCGCATTCACCGTCAGCGCGAAGATATGATAGAGCGGCAGCGCGCAGATGAAGTTGAGATGCGCCGGCTTCGGCTTGACCGTATAGGCATCCTCCACCCAGAGCGAATTCTGCGCCACGTTGGACAAGACGTTGCGATGCAGCAGTGTCGCGCCCTTCGAGACGCCGGTGGTGCCGCCGGTATATTGCAGGAAGGCTATATCGTCGCCCGAAACCGCCGCCGGCTTGAAGGCGCTTGCCGCGCCGGCCTTCAGCGCGGCATTGAATTTGACATGGCCGGGCAGCGACCAGGCCGGCACCATCTTCTTCACCCGCCGCACGACGAGGTTGACGATCGTGCCCTTGAGCCCGCCCAGCAGGTCGCCCATCGCCGCCACCACCACATGCTTGACCGGCGTCCGGCCGATCACCGCCTGCAGCGTGTTGGCGAAGTTTTCCAGGATGACGATGGCCTGCGCGCCGGAATCCTTCAGCTGATGCTCCAGCTCGCGCGGCGTGTAGAGCGGGTTGATGTTCACCACCGTGAAGCCGGCGCGAAGCACCGCCATCATCGCCACCGGATATTGCAGCACGTTCGGCATCATCAGCGCCACGCGCGCGCCTTTCTCCAGCCCCTTCGACTGCAGATAAGCGCCGAAGGCGGCCGAAAGCCGCTCGAGCTTGGCATAGGAGATCGACTTGCCCATGCACACATAGGCTGGCTGGCCGGCGAACTGCTTGCAGGCGCCGACGAGGAAATCGCCGATGGAATTGTAGGGCAGCGGACCGATCTCGGCCGGCATGTTCTTCGGATAGTTTTTGAGCCACGGCTTTTCCGGCAGCCCGGCGGCGAGCTCCATGATCGCCTTCGGCAGCCGCTTGGCCGGAGCGGATGCCGGTTTGGCGGCGCCCGCCGTAGCTGCTTTCGCGGCGGCGGCCTTTGCCGCAGGCTTGTCGGTTTTTGCGGTTGCAGCCTTGGTGGCGGACTTTGAGTTCGTCTTCGCCTGAGCAGCAACTGGCTTGGCCTTTGGCTTGGCGGGGGCTTTGGCCGGCGAAGCCGTCTTGGAAGGAGAAGCCGTCTTGGAAGGTGAAGCCTTGGGCGCGCCGGCATTGCCGGTCGCGGCCTTGGCTTTTGCCTTCGCCGGGGGCGTTGTCTTTGCTGCTTTTGCCACCAAATCCCTCCCTGGTGTCCTGGTCTTGCTGCCGCGTGCCGCGTTCGCTTCCGATGCTGGAAACGTCCTCCGCTGCCGTCGATCGCGGATTCCCCAAGAAATCCGGCCCGGCGTCTATGTATTGCCTCTATCGGCGGCGGTGCAAGTCTTGCCCCAGCGGCAGCGGCGGAAAGATTTGCCGTCGAAATCCCTTCGCCTGGCCGCTCCTCGAAGTGCGTGCCGACAAGGAGCAGGACTGCAAGCGGGGAGCTTCCGGGCTGATTTCGAGAGGCGGCCAATCAATAAAAAAATGCAGTCGTTAACAATGTCGTGAGCGAAAAATTCTGCTCATATTTTCCATCATTTGAGGAAAATACGGATTCTTTTCCTGCTTACCGTGGGGTACGCAAACGGGGTGTTCCAAAGCCCGAAAAACGGTGCTTATATGCGCGCTTCGCGAGCCTGATAGAGGGGCTTGGAAGAACATCAGGGAGTGCTCAATGAAAAAGACATTGACTTTTGCAGCCGCGTTGCTGGCTGCAAGCGTCCTGGGTGGCATGGCCAATGCAAAGACGCTTGTCTATTGCTCGGAAGCGTCGCCGGCCAATTTCGATCCGGGTACGACGACGGGCGGTAACGACTTCGACGCCTCGTCGCGCACGGTCTATTCGCGCCTGGTCGAGTTCAAGCACGGCGGCACCGAGATCGAGCCCGGCCTCGCCGACAAATGGGAAATCTCCGACGACGGCCTGGTCTATACTTTCCACCTGCATCCGGGCGTGAAGTTCCAGACCACCGATTATTTCAAGCCGACGCGCGATCTCAATGCCAACGACGTCGTCTTCTCCTTCGACCGTCAGTTCAACAAGCAGAATCCGTGGAATGGCGAGAAGTATCTGCCGAACCTGACCTGGGACTACTACACCGGCATGGACATGCCCAAATACGTCGCCAAGTGGGAGAAGGTCGACGACCTCACCGTCAAGCTGACGCTGACCGAGCCGAACGCGCCGATGCTGGCCAATCTCGGCATGGACTTCGCTTCGATCGTCTCGAAGGAATATGCCGACCAGCTCGAGAAGGATGGCAAGATGGCCGACTTCTCGACCAAGCCGATCGGCACCGGTCCGTTCCAGTTCGTCGACTATCAGCTGGATTCGGTCATCCGCTATGCGGCGAACCCCGATTACTTCAAGGGCAAGGAGAAGATCGACGATCTCGTCTTCGCCATCACGCCTGACGCGACCGCTCGTACCCAGAAGGTGCTCGCCGGCGAATGCGATGTGGCACCCTATCCGAACCCGGCCGACCTCGCGACGATCAAGGCCAACAAGGACGTCACCCTGCTCGACCAGGCCGGCCTCAACATCGGCTATATGAGCTACAATACGACGATCCCGCCGCTCGACAAGCCTGAGGTTCGGCATGCGCTCAACCAGGCGATCGACCGGGAAGCGCTGATCAAGTCGCTGTTCCAGGACGCTGGCGCGACGCCGGCCCAGAACCTGATCCCGCCGACCATGTGGTCGTGGAACAAGGACGTGAAGTTCGATTCCTATGATCCGGAGGCGGCCAAGAAGGTGCTGGCCGATGCCGGCCTGAAGGAAATCCAGCTTTGGGCTTCCGACCGCGTTCGTCCGTACAACCCGAACTTCCAGCGCGCGGCTGAGCTGATCCAGGCCGACTGGGCCAAGGTCGGCGTCAAGGCGGAGATCGTCAACTACGAGTGGACCAAGTATCGCGCGGAGGGCAAGAAGAAGGATCGTCCAGGCGCGTTCCAGGTCGGCTGGACCGGCGACAATGGCGATCCGGACAACTTCTTCGCCACCCTCTTCGCCTGTTCGGCCATCGGTGTGTCGAACTATTCCAGCTGGTGCGACAAGGACTTCGAGGACCTGATCCAGAAGGCCAAGAAGACCAGCGACCTGGGTGAGCGCACCAAGCTGTACGAACAGGCGCAGGTGATCTTCCAGAAGCAGGCCCCTGCCTTCTTGCTGGCGCACAGCCAAGTCTACTCGGTCGTTCGCAACAACGTCACCGGCTACAAGATGGACCCGCTCGGCATTCACCGCTTCGACGGCGTTGACAAGTCCGAGTAATATTGCGAACGGGGCGGCGCAATCATGCGCCGCCCCACTTCACTATGCTTAGATATCTTCTCAACAAAATCGCCCTCCTGATCCCGACCCTCGTCGGCATCACGATCTGCGCCTTCGCCTTCGTCCGGCTGCTGCCCGGCGATCCGATCCTGGCCATGGCCGGCGAGCATGGCGTATCGCCGGCGCGCTACGAGGAGCTTAAGGAACAGTTCGGCTACAATCTGCCGGTCTGGGAACAGTACGTGCGCTATGTCGGCGAGGTCGCCACCGGCGATTTCGGCGTTTCCATCTCGTCCAAGCGCCCGGTGATGGAAGAGTTCAAGACGCTCTTCCCGGCGACGCTGGAACTGTCCTTCTTCGCCATGATCTTCGCCATGGTCGTCGGCATCCCGGCCGGCATTTTCGCCGCCGTCAAGCGCGGCTCCTGGTTCGACCAGTCGCTGATGGGCACGGCCCTTGTCGGCTACTCCATGCCGATCTTCTGGTGGGGCTTGCTGCTCATCATCTTCTTTTCCGGCTATCTCGGCTGGACGCCGGTCTCGGGCCGCATCGGCCTGCAATTCTTCTTCAAGCCGATCACCGGCTTCATGACCATCGACAGCATCCTCTATGGTAAATGGGACGCGCTGCGCTCGGCGCTCAGCCATCTCGTTCTGCCTGCGATCGTGCTCGGCACCATCCCGCTCGCGGTGATCGCGCGCCAGACGCGCTCGGCCATGCTCGAGGTGCTCGGCGAGGACTATGTCCGCACCGCCCGCGCCAAGGGCCTTTCGGCCGCCCGCGTCATCGGCGTGCACGCGCTTCGCAACGCGCTGATCCCGGTCGTCACCACCATCGGCCTGCAGGTCGGTACGCTGCTTGCCGGCGCTATCCTCACCGAAACCATCTTCGCCTGGCCGGGCATCGGCAAGTGGATGGTCGATTCCATCTTCAAGCGCGACTATGTCGTCGTGCAGTCAGGTCTGCTTTTGATCGCCCTCATCGTCATGGCCGTAAACCTCGTCGTCGACGTGCTTTATGCCGTCATCAACCCGCGCATCAGGGCGGCGTGATGAGCCAGTCGACCGAAATTGCTCCCATGGCCGCCGGCAGTCCGGATCGACTGACCGGGTTCAAGACCTTCTGGCATTATTTCTCGGTCAATCGCGGCGCCGTCATCGGCCTCGTCGTCTTCGTCCTTTTGGTGCTGGCCGCGCTCTTTGCGCCGTTGCTTGCGCCCTATGCGCCCGACGTGCAGGACAAGACCGCGTTTCTGAGGCCGCCAGCCTGGCAGGCGGGCGGCAGCACGCAATATCTGCTCGGCACCGATCCGGTCGGCCGCGACATCCTTTCGCGCCTGCTCTATGGCGCGCGCTTCTCGCTGCTGATCGGCGCCGTCGTGGTCACGCTGGCTCTCACCGGCGGCATCACGCTCGGCCTGCTGGCCGGCTATTTCCGCGGCTGGGTCGACGTGGCGATCATGCGCGTCATGGACCTCATCCTGGCTTTCCCGTCGCTGCTGCTTGCGCTGGTGCTGGTCACCATCCTCGGTCCCGGCCTGTTCAATGCCATGCTGGCGATCTCGCTCGTCCTGCAGCCGCATTTCGCGCGGCTGGTGCGCGCGGCGGTGATGGCCGAGAAGAGCCGCGAATATGTCGTCGCCGCCAAGGTGGCCGGCGCCGGTCATCTCAGGCTGATGCTTCGCACGATCCTGCCGAATTGCCTGGCGCCGTTGATTGTCCAGGGCACGCTGTCCTTCTCCAACGCCATTCTCGAAGCGGCAGCCCTTGGCTTCCTCGGCCTCGGCGCGCAGCCGCCGACACCGGAATGGGGAACGATGCTCGCCTCGGCGCGCGAATTCATCCTACGCGCCTGGTGGGTGGTGACCTTCCCGGGTCTCGCCATCCTCATCACCGTGCTCGCCATCAACCTGATCGGCGACGGCCTGCGTGACGCCCTCGATCCGAAGCTCAGGAGGTCGTGATGGCGGCGCTACTCGACATCCAGAATCTCGTCGTCGAATTCCAGACCGCGTCCGGCCCGTTCTGCGCCGTCGACGGCGTCTCGCTCCATGTCGACGAGCGCGAGGTGCTCGCCATCGTCGGCGAATCCGGCTCCGGCAAGTCGGTGTCGATGCTGGCGGTGATGGGCCTGCTGCCATGGACGGCGACCGTCACCGCCGACCGCATGGGCTTCGGCGGCCGCGATCTCCTCAAGATCAGCCCGGCCGAACGCCGTAAGATCATCGGCAAGGACATTGCCATGATCTTCCAGGAGCCGATCGCCAGCCTCAATCCCTGCTTCACCGTCGGCTTCCAGATCGAGGAGGTGCTGCGCTTCCATCTCGGCATGGACCGTGCGCAGCGCCGGGCGCGCGCCATCGAATTGTTGAAGCAGGTCGGCATTCCCGAGCCGGCGGAGCGGCTCAACTCGTTCCCGCACCAGATGTCGGGCGGCCAGTGCCAGCGCGTCATGATCGCGATGGCGATCGCCTGCAATCCGAAGCTCCTGATCGCCGACGAGCCGACCACGGCGCTCGACGTCACCATCCAGAAGCAGATCCTCGATCTCCTGGTCTCGCTGCAGGCCAAATACGGCATGGGCCTGATCATGATCACCCACAATATGGGCGTGGTCGCCGAAACCGCCGACCGCGTCATCGTCCAGTACAAGGGCCGCAAGATGGAAGAGGCCGACGTGCTGTCGCTGTTTGAATCGCCGAAGAGCAACTACACGCGCGCGCTGCTGTCGGCGCTGCCGGAGAACGCCGTTGGCGACCGGCTGCCGACCGTCTCGGACATGCTGTTCGAGCCGGCGCCGTCGGGAGCTAGTGCATGACCGGAGCCGGCGCATGACCAAGGTTGTCGAAGGCAAGAACATCAAACGCGACTACCATGTCGGCGGCGGCCTGTTCCGCCCGGCGCGCACGGTGCATGCGGTGAAGGGGGTCTCCTTCAGCGTCGAGAAGGGCAAGACGCTCGCCATCGTCGGCGAATCCGGCTGCGGCAAGTCCACGCTTGCCCGCATCATCACGCTGATCGACCCGGCGACGGCGGGCGACCTGTTCATCGACGGCAACAAGGTCGACATCGCCAGGGACGGGCTGACCAAGGAGATGCGCCGCAAGGTGCAGATCGTCTTCCAGAATCCGTACGGGTCGCTCAACCCGCGCCAGAAGATCGGCGACGTGCTCGGCGAGCCGCTGCTGATCAACACCGACAAGCCGGCCGAGGAACGCCGCGACTTGGCGATGAAGATGCTGAAGAAGGTCGGCCTCGGGCCCGAGCACTACAATCGCTACCCGCATATGTTCTCCGGCGGCCAGCGCCAGCGCATCGCCATCGCCCGCGCGCTGATGCTCAATCCCAGCCTGCTGGTGCTGGACGAGCCGGTATCGGCGCTCGACCTTTCGGTCCAGGCGCAGGTGCTCAACCTGCTCGCCGACCTGCAGGACGAGTTCAAGTTGACCTACGTCTTCATCAGCCACGATCTGTCGGTGGTGCGCTACATCGCCGACGACGTGATGGTGATGTATTTCGGCGAAGCGGTCGAATACGGTCCGCGCGATGAAGTCTTCTCCAATCCTCAGCACGGCTACACCAAGACGCTGTTCGCCGCGACGCCCCGCGCCGACATCGCCTCGATCAAGGCAAGGCTGGCGAAGAGGGCGGCCTGACGAAGGGATAGGCCGGGATCCTTCGCGCCCCCCTCTGTCCTGCCGGACATCTCCCCCACTTGGGGGGAGATTGGCAGCTTTGGCGACGGCGCCATTCCTGCGACGTTGGTGACTGGCGAAAGCCGGTGCGACATCCAATCTCCCCCCTTGTGGGGGAGATGTCCGGCAGGACAGAGGGGGGCGCTGTCCCGCCAGCATCTCGAAGGCTATCCACAGCCACGGCGCTCGAAGAGATCAGATCACGACAGCTTCCCAACAATCGCCCGCAGCGCTTCGCCGAAGCGGTGCACCTCTTCCACCGTGTTGTAATGCACCAGCGAGGCGCGGATGGCGCCGCTGTCCATCGACAGGTTGAGCCGCTTCATCAGCCGTGGCGCATACATGTGGCCGTCGCGGATGCCGATCTGCAGGGCGGACATCTCCTCGACGATCCGTTGCGGCGAGAGCTTGCCGATGTTGAAGCAGAACGTCGGCACGCGCTCGTGGATACGGGCTTCATCGGCGACGCCGTAGATCGTCGCGCCGCAATCCTTCAGCACCTTGAGCATCTCTCGCGCGAGCATCAGTTCGTAGTCGCGGATCGCGTTCATGCCGGCGACGATGTTGTCGCGGCGCGAGCGGTTGTTCTCGGGGAGCAGATTGCGGCCGACCGATTCCAGGTAGCGCACCGCGGCATCCATGCCGGAGACATTCTCGTAGATGAAGGTGCCGGCCTCGACCTTGTAGGGCGGCTCGTCGGGAATGAAGTCTTCGCGGAAGGTCGGCAGCCGTTTCAGCGTTTCGAAGCGGCCCCACAGAAAACCCATATGCGGCGAGAAATTCTTGTAGCCGGAGCAGACGAGATAGTCGCAGTCCCAGGCCTGCACGTCGATCAGCCCGTGCGGCCCGTAATGCACGCAGTCGAGGAACACTTCCGCGCCAGCCGCATGCGCGATCCTGGCGACCGAAGCGACATCGACGATCGAGCCGATCGAATGCGCCGTCACCGTGCAGGCGACGAGCCGCGTACGGTCCGACACCAGCGGCTTGAGGTCGTCGACATGCAGGTTGCCGTCCTCGCGCATGCGCCACCATTTGAACTTGGCGCCGGCCTGTTCCAGCGCCAGCCAGGTGGCGATGTTGGCGTCGTGGTCCATGTCGGTGATGACGATCTCGTCGCGTCCCCCACTTGCTTGCTTTGAAAGCATCTGGCCGATGCCGAGGCTGACCAGGCGGATGAACGAGGTGGCGTTCATGCCGAAGCAGATTTCGGACGGGCTGTAGGCGTTGATCAAAAGCGCCACGCTTTCGCGCGCTTCGGCAACCGACTGGTCGACGGTGACGCTGCGGCCATAGCGGCCGCCGCGCTGCACATTGTGGCCGACCAGATGGTTGGTCACCGCGTCGAGCACGCTTTGCGGGATCTGCGCCCCGGCGGCATTGTCCATGAAGATGAAGTCGCCCGCCTGTTGCAGTGCCGGGAACATGGCGCGGATTTTTTCGACCGGGAACGAAGCGGCGCTCTCCGGCGCTTTCGAAACATGGTGCTGGTTCACGGGAGTCTCCTTCAGGTCACGAATGCTATGCGGGTAGGGTTAGTGCGCGCCGGACTTGGCCTTGCCGCGCTCTTCGAGGTAGCCGACCAGTCGCACCAGCGGCCACAGGAAGGCGAGATAGATGATCGCGGCGCCGATCAGCGGAGTCGGATTGGCCATCAGCGCCTGCGCGTCGGTCGCCTGCTTCAGGAGATCGGGCATCGCCACGACCGACGCGAGCGCGGTGTCCTTGAACACCGAGACGCAGTTGCTGGTGAGCGGCGGGATGACGACGCGGATCGCCTGCGGCAGGACGACCTTGCGCATGGCGACCCAGAAGGGCAGGCCGAGTGCCGCGGCCGCCTCGAACTGGCCTTTCGGGATGTTCTCGATGCCAGCGCGGCAGACCTCCGCCGTGAAGGCGGCGAGCACCAGCGACAGAGCCAGCGCGGCCGAGACGAAGGAGGACAAGCGGATGCCGATGAAGGGCAGGGCGTAGTAGATCAGGATCAGCACCACCAGGATCGGCAGCGCGCGGAACATGTCGATGTAAAGCGTCGCCAGCCGTCTCAGCGGCTTCGGCGCATAGAGCCGCACCAGGCAGATCGCCAGTCCGGCAATGGTGCCGAAGACGATCGCGGCGCAGCCGAGCAGAATGGTGTTGCCGAGCCCGCGGATCAGGATCGGAAACGATCGGACCAGGATGCCCCAGTTGAAGAAGGTGTCGATCAGTTCCATCGGCATCACCCGCGAGACAAAGCCCGCCCTGCTGGCGGACCCAAATGGTCGAAGCGAGAGCGCCAGCTGTTGCTGTCGCCCTCGTTGAAGGTTGTGATTAGCCGGCTTATTGCGGGATCGGTCCCGGCGTCACCGTGCTGGTGCCGGCTTCCGGATCGACGCCGAACCACTTCTTGTGGATCGCGGCCATCGTGCCGTCCTTCTTCATTTCGCTGATGGCGTCGTTGACCTTCTCCAGCAGCGGATGGCCTTTCTTGGTCATCATCGCGAAGCGCTCGCCGGTCGGGATGCGCACCAGGATTTTCAGCGCCGGCATCTGCTTGATGGCGAACAGGAAGCCGGCGAGCTCGCCGGCGCCGCCGTCGATGCGGCCGTTCTGCACGTCAAGCAAAAGGTCCTGCTGGGCGTTGTAGCTCTTGGTCTCGGCAACGCCGAGCTTGGCGGCGTTTTCCTTCATGTAGGCTTCGCCGGTCGAGCCGGCGATGACGCCGATGGTCTTGCCCTTCAGGTCATCAAGCGACTTGATGGCGGAATCCGCCTTGCCGACGATGGTGCCGTCGCTGTCGTAATAGGCTTGGGTGAAGCCCTGGTTCTGCAGCCGCTCCTTGGTGACCGAGATCGACGACACCGCAAAGTCGATGCGGCCGGAAGCGGTCGCCGCGAACAGTGCCTGGAAGCCGAGATCCTGGAATTCGGCATCGGCGCCGATGCGCTTGGCGACATCGTTGGCGACGTCGATCTCAAAACCCTCGAAGCCGCCGGAATCGGTCTTGTATTCCCATGGCGGGTTGGCCGGGTAGGCGCCCACCATGATCTTGTCGGCGAAGGCGGGCGCCGCGAAGGCGACGCCGGCGGCGACGATCACCCCAATCAGTCCTAGACGTTTCAACATCTTGCTTCCCTCTGGTTCGGTCACATCAAATGTGACGCATTTCCCTTCCGCCCCTTCCAGCGCCGAACTCCCGGGCGCCGCAGGCGAGGCGGTGCCTGCAATCAGGATGCGCGGCGATGCCGCGAACCGATGTGCTCCCTTAGCCGCGCGATCAGCGCATCGATTGCTTCGGTCGCGGTGACCATGCCGGGCGACAGCCGCAGCGTCGTGCCGCGCGCATCGCAGTAGAGCCGCTCGTTGCGCAGAGCGGCTACGATCTTCGCCGGCTCGACGCCTTGCGGCAGGCCGAGCATGACGCTGCCGCCGCGCTCGGCAGCGTCGAGCGGCGAACGGACCGCCCAGCCGTTCTGCAGAGCAGCGCCGATGATGCGTTCGACGAGAGTGACATTCTGTGCGCGGATCGTGTCGATGCCGGTCTCTTCTACCCATTCTAGCCCGGGCAGCGAGGCGACGCTTGCCAGGATCGCCGGCGTGCCGTGATCGAAGCGCCGCGCATCGTCGGCGTAGGTGAAGGCGTCGAGATCCCAGGAGAACGGGTTCGGCTGGCTGAACCAGCCGCGCAACTCCGGCCGGCATGTCGCCAGCAGATCCGGTGCGACCTGTAGGATACCCGCACCCGACGAACCGCAAAGCCATTTGAGCGAGGTCGAGACGACAAAATCGACCGGCGTCGCGGCAACGGAAAACGGCGCAACGCCGATGCCCTGCGTGACGTCGACGCCGACGATGCTGCCCATGGCGCGGCCATGCCCGGCAAGCCGCTCGACATCGCAGCGATGCGAGGCCGTCGAGGTGACGAAGGTGATGAGCGCCAGCCCGACGTCCTCCTGCCAGCGGGCGATGAAATCCTCGTCGCGCACCCAACTCTCGCCCGGCCTGAGCGGCACGGTGTCCAGCTTGAAATTGAAACGCTCGGCCAATCCCGCCAGCAGGAAATGCAGGCTCGGAAAACAGTCGCCCGCAACCAGCAGCCGCTTTCCCGCCAGGCGCTCGGCCGGCAGGCCGCCGATCAGGCTGTAGAGCGCGGTGGTAACATTTTCGGCGGTGGTGAGCGCGCCTTGCGGCGCCTCGATCAATCGTGTCCAGGCATCGATGAAGCGTTGCCGCGCGGCAAGGGCAGTCGGCCATTGGCCATCGTCTTCCGCCGACCAGATGCCTGAAAATTCCGTCAGCGCAGCGGCCATCCGCTCGGCCTTGCCGGGGAAAGTGCCGATCGAATGGTAGAGAAAATAGCCGGACATTTGCTGTCTCGCTCCCTTGTGATCATGTGATCACAAAACCGGACAGGGATCAATCGCCGCAGGTCGAGAAAGCCGGTTAGGTGGACAAAAAATGCGCGATTGTTTTGATCCAGGGAGCTGCTGCTAAATCGCACACCGTGGAGATTGGGCGAAGGAATCGCCTACAGGTTCGTCATCCTCGGGCGGAGCAAGGAGCGAAGCGACGCGGCGCAGACCGGAGGATGACGACAGAATGGGCGTTCCGGCCAATCTCCAAAGCATGGGACCTGCCAACGCAAATGTAGAGAACCAGTCGTCAGGGCGTCCTGCCGAAGGCCGCGAAATCGACCGGCCTGGGCTCCGGCACGTCGGGGCAGATCGTGCGCAGGGTCTGTTGCGTTGCCGTGATGTCGGCCACCACCTCGTCGCGCGCGCGGATGAAATCCTTGTCTTTGATGGCAGCGATGATCGCGACGTGCCGGCCCGAGGGCTCCATGGTGCCTGCCCGCATCAGCGGCGCGACATGGTTGGACAACAGCCGCATGTAAGGACCGAAGCGCAGCCACAGCGTCTCGATGAGCTGGAACAGCACGTCGGAGCCGGAGGCGCGATAGATGGTGAAGTGGAATTGCTGGTTCTTGGCGATCAGCTCGTAGATGCTGCCGTCGCGCCCGATCGCCTGCTGGTCGTCGGTGACCCTCTGCAGCGAGGCGATCTCGGCCGCGGTCAGGCGCGGCGCGCCCAGCTCGGCGGCCAGTCCCTCGACGGCAAGGCGGGCCCGGCAGAGGTCGTCGAGCCGGGCACGGGTGACGACAGGCACGCAGGCCGAGCCATTCTGCGAGATTTCCAGCGCGTTCTCCGCCGCCAGCCGTCGCAGCGCCTCGCGCACCGGCATGTTCGAAGTGCCGAAAGCCTCGGCCAGCGAGGCGATGGTCAGCACCTGTCCCGGATCGAAGCTGCCGACCATCAAGGCATGGCGAAGCTGTTGATAGACGCCATCCTGGACGGTGATGCGTCCCGATACCGGTTCGAAGCCCAGAGCCACGCTTTTGCTTTCCTAGGTTGGCAACACAAGCTATGTGCGAAAAACACAAAGTGGCCCGCCGAAGCAAGCGTGATCATCTGATCACAGATTGCATGAAGAGCCAAGCTGTTCCGGTGGGCTGGCGGGCCGAGCCATTGAATCAAGGATTCGAACGTCGCGCTGCCCCTCATCCGCCTGCCGGCACCTTCTCCCCGTGAACGGGGAGAAGACCGCTCGCCGCGACGTCGGCGCATGTCCTGCAATGTTGGCGATTGGCGAAAACAATGATCACAGCGCCCTTCTCCCCGTTCACGGGGAGAAGATGGCGGCAGCCAGATGAGGGGCGGCGCCGACTTCAATAATTGGTTGGCCGCGCGCGTGCAGGCTATTCAACCTGAGGCGAGATGAGAACCGAGGAGCTTCGACGAGCCGTCACTCCGGAATGACCGCCGTGGCCTGGATTTCCACCTTGGCGCGGTCCTCGACCAGCGCCACCACCTGCATGGCGGCCATCGCCGGAAAATGCCGGCCGATGACGGCGCGGTAGGCTTCGCCGATCCCCTTGAGGTTGGCGAGATATTCGGCCTTGTCGGTGAAATACCAGGTCATTGAGGTGATGTGCTGCGGCTCGCCGCCGGCTTCGGCCAGCACCGCGGCGATGTTGGCGAGCGTCTGGCGCACCTGGCCGACGAAATCGTCGGTCTCGAACCGGCACTCGGCGTTCCAGCCGACCTGACCGCCGATGAAAACCAGCCGCCCGCGCGCGGCGACACCATTGGCATAGCCGATCGGTTTGGCCCAGCCTTCCGGCTGCAGGATCGTGTGCATGTCTAGCCCCTATTTCAAATGCGGTTCGCAAGGCATGGTGTCAGGCCGCCCCCATGACCTGTCTGGCGATCACCACTTTCTGCACGTCGGAAGCGCCCTCGTAGATGCGCAGCGCCCTGATCTCGCGATAAAGGCTCTCGACGATGTGGCCCTTGCGCACGCCGTCGCCGCCATGCAGTTGCACCGCCTTGTCGATCACTTCCTGTGCCTTGTCGGTGGCGAACAGCTTCGCCATTGCCGCCTCGCGCGTCACCCGCGCGGCCCCCATGTCCTTGGTCCAGGCGGCGCGATAGATGAGCAGGGCGGCGGCGTCGACATCGAGCGCCATGTTGGCGATGTGGCCTTGCACCATTTGCAGCTCCGCCATCGGCGCGCCGAACAGTTTTCGGTCGGCTACCCGCTTGATGCTTTCATCCAGCGCGCGCCGTGCGAAGCCGAGGGCCGCTGCTCCCACCGTCGAGCGGAAGACGTCGAGCACCGACATGGCGATGCGAAAACCGTCGCCGGGCTTGCCGATCAGGGCGGAAGCGGGGACGCGAACATTGTCGAACGACAGCCGCGCCAGCGGATGCGGGGCGATCACTTCCAGCCGCTCGGCAACGCCGAGGCCCTTGGCGTCGCCTGGCACGATGAAAGCGGAAATCCCCTTGGCGCCAGGCGCCTCGCCGGTGCGGGCGAAGACGACGTAGAGATCGGCAATGCCGCCATTGGAGATCCAGGTCTTTTCGCCCGACAGCACGTAGTCGTCGCCGTCGCGGACAGCCGTCATCTCCATATTGGCGACGTCCGATCCCGAACGTGGCTCCGAGAGCGCGAAAGCGGAAATCGCCCGACCGGCCCGCGTCTTTTCCAGCCAGCGCTGCTGGTCCGGCGTGCCGAACAGCGAGATCGCGCCGGTGCCGAGACCCTGCATGGCAAAGGCGAAGTCGGCGAGCCCATCATGACGCGCCAGCGTTTCGCGCGTGATGCAGAGCGTGCGCACGTCGAGCGGCCCCGGCCTATCCGGGTCGAGCGCCGTCGGGCTCAGCCAGCCGTCGCGGCCGAGCTTCGCCACCAGCGCTCGGCAGGCACTGTCCACGTCGTGATGATCGACCGGCAGGTTCTTCGCGCACCAGGCGTCGAGTTGTTCGGCCAGCGCGCGATGGCGGTCTTCGAAAAAGGGCCAGGCGAGGAAGGAACGGTCAGGCATTGGCGCCTCCGCAGTGCTTAAAGCGTTGCGCTCTACGGCGCCCCCCTCTGTCCTGCCGGACATCTCCCCCACAAGGGGGGAGATTGGCAGTTTCGGCGCGCCGCCCATTCTTGCGGCTTTGGCGATTGGCGAAAGCTGAGATGACCGCTGATCTCCCCCCAAGTGGGGGAGATGGCCGGCAGGCCAGAGGGGGGCGCTGTCCCGCCAACGTTGCCAGTAACGCATCCATCGCTAGTTCCCCTCGAACACCGGCTTCTCCTTGGCCACAAACGCCTTGTAAGCGCGTTCGAAATCGCCGGTCTGCATGCAGATCGCCTGCGCCTGCGCTTCCGCCTCGATCGCCTGGTCGAGGCCCATCGACCATTCCTGGTTAAGCTGCGTCTTGGTGATGCCATGCGCGAAGGTCGGGCCGGAGACGATGCGCGCCGCCATGTCGAGCGCGTCGGCCTCGAGCGCCGCAGCATCGACCAGCCTGTTGTAAAAACCCCAGCGTTCGCCTTCGGCGGCGCTCATGGTGCGGCCGGTATAGAGCAGCTCGGCGGCGCGGCCCTGGCCGATGATGCGCGGCAGGATCGCGCAGGCGCCCATGTCGCAGCCGGCGAGCCCGACGCGGGTGAACAGGAAGGCGGTCTTCGCCTCCGGCGTGGCGATGCGGATGTCGGAGGCCATGGCGATGATCGCGCCGGCGCCGACCGCTACGCCGTCGACCGCCGAAATGATCGGCTTGCCGCAGGAAAGCATCGCCTTGACGAAGTCGCCGGTCATGCGCGTGAAGGCGAGCAGCGCCTTCATGTCCATCTCGACCAGCGGGCCGATGATGTCGTGGACATCGCCGCCCGAACAGAAATTGCCGCCATTGGGCAGGAACACGACGGCATCGACGTCGTCGGCATAGACGAGGTCGCGAAACGTGTCGCGCAGCTCGGCATAGCTGTCGAAGGTCAGCGGGTTTTTCCGCTCCGGCCGGTCGAGCCGGATTTTCGCGACCTTGCCTTCGACCTCCCAGAGGAAGTGCTTGGGCTTCAACCCAGCCATCTTGCTCATTCGCGTCCCTCCCAATTGCTGCGGAACGATTTCAGCATACCGGTCAGCCGCCGCGCTTCGTCCTCGCTGACGGTGCCGAGCAGTTCGCCGACCCAGCTCTCATGCGCGGCGGCGATTGCCGCGAAAGACTTCGAGCCTTCCTCGGTCAGCCGCACCATCGAGGTGCGGCGGTCGCCGTTGCGGCGTGCGCGGGTGACCAACCCTTCCGACACCAGCCGGTCGACGATGCCCGTCACATTGCCGTTCGACACCAGAAGGAAGCGCGACAGGTCGCTCATCAGCATGCCTTCCGGCGAGCGGTAAAGCGCCGCCATCACATCGAAGCGCGGCAGCGTGGTGTCGAACTCTTTTTTCAGCCGTTCGCGCAGCTCGGCCTCGATGGTGCGCGAGGCACGCAGCAGCCTGATCCACAGGCGCAGCCTGTCCTTACCCGGCCCGGCGGATGTCGGTCCCGCTACCATGTCTCGCCTCCCGAGACCGAGATCGCCTGCCCGGTGATCGATCGCGCGGCATCGCTGCACAGCCACAGCACCGCCGCCGCGACTTCCTCCGGCTGGATGAACCGTCCTTGCGGGTTTATCGCTTCAAGGTTCGCCCGCGCCTCGTCGGCGGGACGGCCGGTCTTCTCGACAATGCGCTGGATGGAGACCTCCAGCATTTCGGTCTCGACGAAGCCCGGACAGACGGCATTGACGGTGACGCCGGATTTGGCGGTCTCGACGGCAAGAGCCCGCATCAGGCCGATAACGCCATGCTTGGCCGCGACATAGGGCGCGACGTAGGCGTAGCCTTTCAGGCCGGCGGTCGAGGCGACGAAAATGATCCGGCCTGTTTTCCGCGCCAGCATGCCGGCCAGCGCCGGTTTTGCCGTCAGGAATGCGCCGGTGAGATTGACGTCGAGCGTGCGCCGCCATTCGACCAATGACGTCTTGTGCGCCGGCGCGCTGCCGGACATGCCGGCATTGGCGACGACGATCTCGATGGGACCGCGCGCGGCTTCCGCCTTCTCGTAGAGTGCGCCCATCTCCGCTTCATCGGTGACGTCGGCGGCGATGCCAAAGATGCGATCGTTCTGCTTGGCGACTTCGGCAAGCTCTGCCTCGCGCCGGCCACAGATGGTGACGCTGACGCCTGCGCCGGCCAGCGCCAGCGCAATTGCTTTGCCGACACCGGTGCCGCCGCCGGTGACGAGCGCATGTTTGCCGGTGATTGCCGGAGTGGTGCTCATACCTTGAGCCCCGCTGCCGCTTCGCGCTCGGCCAGGCGGTAGATCTGGTCGCGTCCGCGCAGATAAGGATCCGGCCATTTGACGCCGCGGTCGCCGAGTGTCACCGCAGCATGCAGCGTCCAGTAGGGATCGGTGAGATGCGGCCGCGCCAGCGCCACCAGATCGGCGCGTCCGGCCATCAGGATCGAGTTGGCATGGTCGGGCTCGTAGATGTTGCCGACAGCCATCGTCGCCATGCCGACCTCGTTGCGGATGCGGTCGGAGAACGGCGTCTGGAACATGCGGCCATAGACCGGCTTGGCGGCGATGGTGGTCTGGCCGGCCGAGACGTCGCAGAGGTCCACGCCGGCCTGATGCAGCAGCCGCGCGATCTCGACCGCGTCGGCCGGCGTGACGCCTTCGATGCCAACCCAGTCATTGGCCGAGATGCGCATCGAGATCGGCTTCCCGGCCGGCCACACCGCGCGCACCGCACGGAAGATCTCCAGCGGGTAGCGCATGCGGTTCTCCAGCGAGCCGCCATAGTCGTCGGTGCGCCTGTTGGTCAGCGGCGTGATGAAGGCGGACAGCAGATAACCATGCGCGGCATGGATCTCCAGCATGTCGAAGCCGCAGCGCGCGGCCATCTCGGCCGAGGCGACGAACTCTCCGCGCACCCTGTCCATGTCGGCGCGCACCATCGCCTTCGGCACCTGGTTCTGCGGCGACCACGGCACGGCCGACGGCGCCATCACTGGCCAGTTGCCGGAAGGCAGCGGCTCGTCCGTTCCTTCCCAGCCGAGGCGGGTCGAGCCCTTGGCGCCGGAATGGCCGATCTGGGCACAGATTTTCGCTTCGGTCTCGGCATGGACGAAATCGACCAGGCGCTTCCAGGCGACCTCATGTTCGGGCTTGTAGAAGCCGGGGCATCCGGGCGTGATGCGGCCTTCGGGGCTGACGCAGGTCATCTCGATATAGAGCAGCCCCGCGCCGCCCTTGGCGCGTTCGGCATAATGGGCGAAATGCCAGTCGGTCGGGCAGCCGTCGACGGCCTTGTACTGCGCCATCGGCGAGACGACGATGCGGTTGTTGAGCGCCATGTCGCGCAGCTTGAACGGCGCGAACATCGGCGCGCGGCGCAGCATGTTGCCGCCGGCGCCGGCCTTGCGCTGGAACCACTCCTCGGCGCCGGCCAGCCATTCGGCGTCGCGCAGCCGAAGATTCTCGTGGCTGATGCGCTGCGAGCGGGTGAGCAGCGAATAGTTGAACTGAACTGGATCGAGGCCGAGATATCGTTCGACCTCCTCGAACCATTCGAGCGAGTTGCGCGCCGCCGACTGCAGCTTCAGCACCTCGGTGCGCCGCGCATCCTCATATTTGCGGAAGGCGGCATCCAGATCGGGTTCGGACTCGACATAGTCGGCCAGCGCGACAGCGCTTTCCAGCGCGAGCTTCGTGCCTGAGCCGATCGAAAAATGCGCGCTTGCCGCGGCGTCCCCCATCAGCGCCAGGTTCTTGTACGACCAGCGCTCGCACAGCACGCGCGGGAAGTTGATCCAGGCCGAGCCCCTGATGTGGTTGGCGTTGGTCATCAGCGGATGGCCGCCGAGATGCTTTTTGAAGATGCGCTCGCAGACCGCGATCGATTCCTGCTGCGTCATCGCCCCGAAGCCGAAGCGCTCCCAAGTCTGCTCGCTGCATTCGACGATGAAGGTCGCGGTCTCGCTGTCGAACTGGTAGGCATGCGCCCACACCCAGCCGTGCTCCGTCTTCTCGAAGATGAAGGTGAAGGCGTCGTCGAATTTCTGCGTCGTGCCGAGCCACACGAACTTGCATTTGCGGGTGTCGATGTCGGGCTTGAAGACATCGGCGAAGGCAGCGCGCGACTTCGAGTTCAACCCATCCGCCGCGACCACCAGATTGTGCGTTTCCATGAAGGGGCGGGGGTCGGAGATATCGGTCTCGAACATCATCTTGATGCCGAGCTCGCGCGCCCTGCGCTGCAGCAGGATCAGGAGCCGCTTGCGGCCGATGCCGCAGAAACCATGACCGGTCGAGACTGTCCGCACGCCGTCATGGATGACGGCGATGTCGTCCCAATAGGCAAAATGCTTCTTGACCCAGACCGCGCTGACCGGATCGTTCCTGGTCAGGTTCTCAAGTGTCTCGGCCGACAGCACCACGCCCCAGCCGAACGTGTCGTCCGGACGGTTGCGCTCGTAGACCGTCACCTCATGCGCGGCGTCGCGCAATTTCAGCGAGATGGCAAAGTAGAGTCCGGCCGGTCCGCCGCCGAGAACCGCAACCTTCATGTCTTGCGATCTCCTCTTCGCACCAGGGAACGCCGGCAAGGGCCGGCGTTCCCAACTGTCAGTATCGCGCCTGCGGGCAATTATTTCAAGCTTGAAGTTTTATAATTGAACAATTGCTAATGCGCATCGCGGACAGGTCACTTCGACGGATCCTTGGGGCTCCAAAGCACCGTCTCGGCGCCTTTCTCGTAAGCCATGCCTTCGGGGTAGCTGATCGCTTCGAGCTGCAGGCCCCAGGGCGCCTGGAAATAGAGGATGGTCTGGCCGGCGGCCGGCCCTTCCTTGACCGGCAGCGGTCCCAGCCTTGTCTTCACGCCCTTGGCGTCGAGATAGGCCTTCGCTGCGGCGACATCGTCGACATAGAAGGCGATGTGATAGCCGCCGATGTCGCTGTTCTTGGGAGTCGCGTCCTTCTGGTCCGGCGCCGTGTACTTGAATAGCTCGATATTCGATCCGTAGCCGCAGCGGATCTGGGTGATCTCCTCGATGACGGCCTTGGGGTCGACGCCCAGCAGGTCCTGCATAAAGGTGCCCTTGTCATCGGCGAACGGACCGAAGGACATCGCCTTCTTGCAGCCGACGACGTTGGTGAAGAAATCGACGGCCTGCTTCATGTCGGGCACGGTGATGCCGGTATGGTCGTGCCCGCGCATGCCGGGGATCGAGTCGGCTGAGGCCGCTCCCATCGAGCCGAACAAGATTGCGGCAAGCATCGTGCCGCACAGTGCGTATTTCATGTCACCCTCCATTGGCGGGCTGACTTGTCATCGCGCACGTCCGAGGCCCGCTGGTCGGCATGCGGATATCAAGCTCAATTCATGCCGGCGCCTTCGCCGGCGGCCGCAGCCAGTCCGCGTCGATCTCGGGCAGCGGAATGGCGGCGAGCAGGTCGCGCGTGTAGGCCTCTTTGGGGTTGTCGAACAGCGCGTCGGCGGCGCTGGATTCCACGATCCTGCCTTCGCGCATGACGATGACCTGTTGGCAGAGCCGCCTAATCACCGACAAATCGTGGCTGATGAAGGCGACCGTCAGCCCCATCTCGGTGGCCAGCTTCTCAAGCAGAGTGAGGATCTGCGCCTGCGTCGAGACGTCGAGGCCGGAGACGATCTCGTCGGCCAGCACGAATTTCGGCGACAAGGCCAAGGCCCTTGCGATGCCGACGCGCTGCCTTTGTCCGCCTGACAGCTCGTGCCGGTAGCGGCTGGCGAAATTCTGCGGCAGGCCGACGCGCTGCAAAGCCTCCGCCACGCGCTCCTTGAGCCTGTCGCCAAGCCCGTTTTGTCTCAAGGGTGCTGCGATGATGTTGAAGATCGTGTGCCGCGGATTGAGGGAGGACATCGGGTCCTGGAAGATCATCTGCAGGTCGCGGCGCAGCGGCCTGAGCTCGGCTTCCGAAAGGTGGCTGATGTCGCGCCCTTCGAAGCTGATCGCGCCCGCGCTCGGCTCGATCAGCCGCACCAGCGCGCGGCCGAGCGTCGACTTGCCCGAGCCTGATTCGCCGACGATGCCGGTCACCGACCCCTTCGGCAGGTCGAAGTCCAGTCCTTTGAGAATCTCGGCCAGCGGCGCGCGGCCGATCAGCGGCTTGCGCGTCATGTCGGGCAGCGCCACCTTCAGCCCGCGCACGGAAAACAGCGGCTCAGCCATGGCTGGGCCTCCAGTCCTTGTCGGCGACGGCGATCTCGGCGGTGAGCCCGGCGAGCACGGTCTCGTCCACCGGCTTCAGCGATGCGTATGGATCGGTGTAGCGCGGCGTCGCCGCGATCAGCGCCCGCGTGTAAGCGTGCTGCGGCGCCGCGAAGAGCTGAGCGGTTTCGGCTTCTTCGACCACCTTGCCGGCATAGAGCACCGACACTTTCTGGCTGATCTTGGCGACGACGCCGAGGTCGTGGGTGACGAACAGGATCGCCGTGCCGTGGTCGCGCTGCAGTTGCGCGATCAGCCGCAGGATCTGCTTCTGCACGGTGACGTCGAGCGCCGTTGTCGGCTCGTCGGCGACGATCAGCCTGGGTTCCGCCGCGAACGCCGCTGCGATCAGCACGCGCTGGCGCATCCCGCCGGAAAGCTCATGCGGATAGCATTTCAGCACGCGCTCAGGGTCGCGGATCTGCACCTCGTCGAGCAACTGGCGGATACGGCTGTCCGCCCTCTCGCCGCTCCAGCCGAGGATGCTGACCAATCGATCGGTCATCTGCGCGCCGAGGCGGCGCGACGGGTTGAGCGCGGTGAGCGGATCCTGCGGGATCAGCGCCGTGCGGGCGCCGATCAGATTGCGCCGCGCCTTTGCGTCGAGCCGGCCGAGATCCTCGCCTTCGATCAGCATCTCGCCTTCGACGATGCGCACGCTTTTCGGCAGGACGCCGAGCACCGCCTTGCCGATCATCGTCTTGCCGGCGCCGCTCTCGCCGACCAGCGCCCGCACTTCGCCCGGCCGGACGGCAAGCGAGACCGAGCGCAGCACGCGCTGACCGTTGGGCAGCACGGCGCTCAGCGAGCGGATTTCGAGGCACGCGCTCATCGCAGCACCGGGTCGAAGCGCGCCTTCAATCCCTCGCCGAACTGGCTGAAGGAGAGCACGGTGAGGATCAGCGTGACCAGAGGAAACACCAGCACCCACCAGGCCTGGTGGATCGACAGCCGTCCCTCGGCGATGATCCCGCCCCAGGTCGGATCGTCGGTCGAGATCGACAGATTGACGAAGGACAGGATCGCCTCGACGATGACGGCGATGCCCATTTCGAGCGACAGCAGCGCGACCACCGAAGGCAGCACATTGGGCAGCACCTCGCGCAGCATGATGCCGATGCGGCCGTAGCCGGCGATGCGCGCGCTCTCGACATAGTCCATGCGCGCCTGGCTCATCGCCTCGGCGCGGATCACGCGGCAGAAGCGCGTCCAGTCGATGACGGCGATGGCGATGATGACGGAGCTCAGGCCGGTGCCCAGCACCGCGACCAGAAGGATGGCGAACAGCACCGGCGGGAACGCCATCCAGACATCGACGACGCGCGAGATGATGCGGTCGGCCCAGCCGCCAAAATAGCCGGCGATCAGCCCGAGCGCCGAGCCGATGAGGCACGCTGAAGTCGCCGCGGCGAAGGCGACGATGAAGGCGATGCGGCCGCCGAAGATCAGGCGCGACAAGAGATCGCGGCCGAGACTGTCGGTGCCCAGCCAATAGCCGGGCTCGGCGCCGTCCAGCCAGAAGGGCGGCAGGCGCTCCAGCATCAGGTCCTGCGCCAGCGGGTCTTGCGGCGCGATCAGCGGCGCGAAGATCGCCGCAAGCAGCGCTAGCAGGAGCCAGCCGCCGGCCAGCCACAGCCGCGGGCTCAGGCCACGTCGCGAGGTGCGTGCTTCATCCATGGCGCAGCCTCGGATTGAGCAGCGTATACATCATGTCGACCGCAAGGTTGATCAGCACGAAAAGCAGCGCGAAGACCAGCACGATGCCCTGGATCAGCGGCAGGTCGCGGTTGATGACGGCGTCGATCGCCATGTTGCCGAGGCCCTCATAGGAGAACAGCCGTTCGACGATCACCGTGCCGCCGATGAGGAAGGTGAACTGCACGCCGACCAGTGTCAGCGTCGGCAGCGCCGCGTTCTTCAGCGCCTCGCGCAGGATGACTTGGGTCTCGGAGAAACCCTTCACCCTGGCCAGCACGACATAGTCGAGGTCGAGCACTTCCTTCAGCGACTGTTTCAAGAGCTGCGCGATGATCGCCGCCAGCGGCAGCGCCAGGGCGACGGCCGGCATCAGCATATGCTTGAGCAGGTCCCAGGTGAGGTCGAAGCGCAGCCGCAGAATGCTCTCGGCGAGATAGAACTGGGTAGCGAAGGGCAGGTCGAGTTGCGGCGACACCCGGCCGGAAATGTCGAACACCGGCACCAGCACGCCGAACAACAGGATGAGCACCAGTCCCCACAGGAAGTCGGGAATGGAAAGCGTCGCGCCGCTGGCGATGTCGATGCCGGCCTCGACCGCGGTGCCGCGTGAGCGCGCGCCGAAGATCGCGGTCGTACCGCCGATCGCCACTGCCATCAGCAGCGCCACCGTTGCCAGCTCCAGCGTCGCCGGCAGCCGGTTGAAGACCAGGCCAAGCACATCCTGGCGCAGCGAGATCGAGGTGCCGAAATCGCCATGCAGCACGCCGCCGAGCCAGATGAAGAACTGCTGCACGATGCTTTTGTCGAGCCCATAGAGCGCCCGCAACCGCTCGATGTCGTCATCGCTGGCGCCGGGCGGCAGCATCATCGCGATCGGGTCGCCGGGCGCGACGCGGATGACGACGAAGACGACGACGGCGACGCCGAACAGCGTCACCAGCATCGTCAGGAGACGAACGAGGAATCTTTGCAGCAGCATGCGCCCATATGTCCGGATGAAAATGCGCGCCGTCTTGCGGACGGCGCGCGTGGCAATCCAGGACCGACGATCAGGCGGCCGGGGTCATCAGCGCCGGCAGCAGTGCGCCGGACACGTGCTGCACGACATTGACCTTCTTCGAGTGCACGATCGGCTGCGCATACTGGATCAGCGGCAGCACATAGGCCTGCTCGGCGATGTATTTGTCGACCGCCTTCCAGCCGGCGATGCGTTTGGCCTCGTCCTTTTCGCCCCAGAGCGGGTTGATCATGTCGATCAGGTCCTGGCTGTCCCATACCGAATGCGGGCTCGGGCCGTACATGGCAAAGCCGGTCGAGGTGGTCGGGTCGCCGATCGAGTTGCCCCAATTGTAGAAGGCGGCCGGGGCCAGCTTGTCGGCGGCGCGCAGCTCGTAATGCTTGGCGATCTCGTAGACCTCGATATTGGCCTCGATGCCGACCTTGCGCCACATGCCGACGATCGCCTGGATCATCTCGTAGTCCTTGGGCTTGAAGCCCTTGGTCGTCTGTATCGTGAACTTCACCGGCTTCTCCGGCGAATAGCCGGAGGCGGCGAGCAACTCCTTTGCCTTTTCCGGATTGTGCTCGAGCTTGATTGATGGATCGAAGGCCGCGTATTCCGGCGTCTCCAGCGTCGCGATCGGCTGGCCGTAGCCGCGCAGCAGCCGCTTGACCAGCAGCTCCTTGTCCACCGCCATCACGGCCGCCTGGCGGACGTTCTTGTCCAGCATCGCCTCGATGTCGTTGAAGAAGATCATGCCGATGTCGGAAACGTTCTTGATCGAGCCGGCGAGCCCGTCCTTGGCGATCAGCCGGTCATATTCCTCATAGGGAATTTCGAGCGTCACCTGCGAGGAGCCGGATTCGATCTCCGCGACGCGGCTCGCCGCGTCGGTGACGAACTTGATGGTCACGTTCTCGAAGGCCGGCTTGGTGCCCCAGTAATTCGGATTGGCCTTCAGCCGCAGGAAGGCGTTGCGCTCGAATTTGTCGACCATATAGGGACCGGTGCCGATCGGCGCCTTCTCGAAGCCTTCGGCGCCGACCTTCTCGTAATAGGCCTTCGGCAGGATGTAGCCGGTCAGGAACGACATCCATTTGAAATAGACCGGGTCGAACTGGACGACGTCGCCGGTGATCTTGTTGCCGTCGATCTTGAAGTTGTTCACGTTCTTCCAGACGAACTGGATCGGATTGCCGGTCTTCTCGTCGCCTGCACGCTGCAGCGACCAAACCACGTCCTCGGCCGTGAAGGGCGAGCCGTCGTGCCATTTCACGCCGTCGCGCACCGTCATCATCACCTTGGTGCGGTCGTCGTTCCAGCCCCATTCGGTGAGCAGGCCGGGCGTGAAGGAGAGATCCGGCTTCTGGCCGATGATCTGGTCGAACACCGACTGGTAGAGGCCCTGAATGGTCGGGTTCACCGCCGAAGGTCCGGTCGTCGGGTCCCAGGAGGGCAGGTTGACGTTGTAGGCGATGGTGAGCTCATCCGCCGCCTTCGCTGCCCTCGGCAGGCCGAGTGTCGCCGCGCCGATCGCCGCCGCGCCGTACCCAAGCAAATCGCGTCTGTTGATGGTCATGGTCGTTCCCCTTTGTTGGTTGTCCCAATGCTGGTTGTCATTGTTCCGCGCGGCGTTCTTCGTTCGGTCGGTTCAGGTTGGTGGGCAACCGCGCCTTGCCCACTTTCAAACTGAGAGTCCCTGGAATTTTTAGCTCAGTGTCCTCCCAGCTGTTGCGCGAGCATGAAGCCCGATCCGGCACCCGTGCCGGCGCCGGGCCATGTCGCGGCGCCGGTGAGGTAGAGGTTTGCGACCGGCGTGTTCCAGCGCGCGAATGAGCGTGCCGGGCGGAAGAGAAAATTCTGCGCCAGATGATGGCTGCCGCAGATCTGGTCGCCGCCGACGAGGTTCGGATTCTCGCGCTCAAGGTCGATCGGCGAGAAGATCGCGCGGCCAAGAATCTTGCTGCGCAATCCCGGCGCGTAGCTCTCGATGATGTCGAGCACGCGCTCGGCATAGGCGTCCTTGACCGCGTCCCAGTGACCCGGCGCGATCTTGCCGGCGGCATCGCCGGTGATTTCGGCCGACAGCATGCGCACCTGTGCCCACAGCACATGCTTGCCTTCCGGCGCCCTAGATGGATCGACGGCCGTCGGCTGGCCGACGACGAGCACCGGCTGTTCAGGCAACATGCCTGCCATCGCTTGCTGGTAGGTGCGCGACATGGCGTCGAGCGACGGGGCCAGGTGCACATAGGCGAACTGGCGAAGCTCGGCGCCGGCATTCCAGTCCGGCAGGTCGTCCAGCGCCAGATGGATCATCATCGTCCCTGGCGCATGGCGGAACTTTTTCATCGCCGTATCGAAGGCGGCGTCACCGGAGCCATTGGGCAGAAGCTTGCCCGGAAGCGCTCCCGGCGCGACGCCGGCAATGACGGCCTTGCTGGCGACATGGAAATCGCCTGACGCCAGCCGCACGCCGCTCGCCCGGCCGCCGGCAACCGTGATCTCGGCCACGTCCGCGCCGGTGAAGATCTTGCCGCCGGCCGTTTTGACCATGCCGGCGAGCGCGCGGATGATGGTGTCGGCGCCGCCCTTGCCGAGCACCATGCCGAAGCTCTGGTTGGCCATCGATTCGAGGTACGGGAACACGGCGCCGCCGGCGATGTCGGGGGCGAAGTCGAGATGCATGCCCCAGGCGGCGAGCGTCGTTCGCACATGTGGCGTTTCGAAATTTTCCTCCAGCCACGCGCGCGGTGACGACAGCAACAACCGACCCGTATCGAGCGCGCCGGCAATGCCCTTCTTGCGCCAGAGATTCCAGGCCGTGCCGGCCAGCGCCCGTGCGCTCATCGGCGACCCCAGCAGACGAAACAGATGCTCGGCTTCGCCCGGAAAGGCGCCGACCAGCCGGCGCCATGTGGCGGCGTCGGCGGCGGAAAAGGCGGCCAGCCGCGACGCGGTCTTTTCGAGATCGTTGCTGACGCCAAACCATTTCCCGTCCGGAAAGGCGCTGGCGAAACAGTCGGCGACGGGCGCGAATTCCAACCCGTGGCTTTTCAATTCATTTGCATATTTCCGGTGGAAGGCCGAGCCGGCGAACAGGCTCAGATTCATCGCGCCGAAATCGTGCCGGAAGCCGGGAAGCGTGTATTCGGCGGTCCGGGCCGCGCCGCCGATTGCTGCGCTGCGTTCGAAAACCCCGATTTTCCAGCCTTTGAGCGCCAGATGCGCGGCGCAGGCCAGACTGTTGTGGCCCGCTCCGACAAAGATGGCGTCGAACTCGCTCACGCCCTGCCCCAAAATGCTTTATGCTTAAAGATAATTGCAGATGCATATGTTTTCGTCTAGTAGGATATTAAGGGCCGCAACGAGCCTTGATCGTCACGAACAAGAGGGAACAAAGACCATGGACACGCAAAAACTCCTCGGCGAGGTCGCCGGCCAGCTGCTTTCGGGCGCTATCAAGGTGGTCGACCTGTCGGCGCCACTTGGGCCGGACACGCCGCTGATCAAGCTGCCGCCGGAGCTCGCCGTCGACACGCCGAAGGTCGAGATCCATTCCATCTCCAAGTACGACAAGAACGGCCCGTGGTGGGCCTGGAACTGGCTGAAGCTCGGCGAGCATTCGGGCACGCATTTCGACGCGCCGCAGCACTGGATCACCGGCAAGGACTATCCGGACGGCGCCACCGACACCATTCCGGCGCAGAATTTCGTCGGCCCGGTCAACGTCATCGACTGCTCGAAGGAAGCCGCCGCCGATCACGACTTCCTGCTCACCGTCGACCACATCAAGGCCTGGGAAGCCAAGCATGGCGCCATCAATCCCGGCGAATGGGTGGTGATGCGCACCGACTGGTACAAGCGCAACGGCTCGGAAGCCGAGTTCCTCAACGCCAACGAGACCGGCCCGCACACGCCGGGCCCGACGGCGGAAGCCATTCAGTTCCTGATAGCCAAGGACATCAAGGGCTGGGGCAGCGAGACGATCGGCACCGATGCCGGCAAGGCCGGCGGCATGGAGCCGCCATTCCCGGCGCACACGCTGATGCACAAGGCCAACCGCTATGGGCTGGCCAGCCTCTGCAACCTCGACCAGCTGCCGCCGAAAGGCGCGATCCTGATCGCTGCTCCGCTCAAGATCGAGCACGGCACCGGCAGCCCGATCCGCGCGCTGGCGCTGGTGCCGGGCAAATAGGCGAGGCGGCGGTCTTCGGGAGAAGATCATGCTTGCGGGCAATGATGCAGTGAAGACGTGGGGGCGGCAGTTCTGCCGGGTCGCCGCTCTACGGCGCCCCCCTCTGTCCTACCGGACATCTCCCCCACAAGGGGGGAGATCGGATGTCGCGACGGCTTTCGCCAATCTACAGCGTCGCAGGAATGAGCGGGGCGCCGAAGCTGCTAATCTCCCCCCTTGTGGGGGAGATGTCCGGCAGGACAGAGGGGGGCGCGAAGGAACACGGCTTAGCCCGATTGGCCTCCCGTCATCCGGGAGCGCCCTCCAATGACCGCCCCCGATCACATCATCGTCGGCAGCGGCATCAACGCCCTGGTCTGCGCGGCGATGCTCGGCGCCAAGGGCGCCAAGGTGGTCGTGCTCGAGCGCAACGACCGCATCGGCGGCTGCATGCGCACCGAGGAGATCACCGCGCCCGGCTTCGTCCATGACGTGATGGCGACGACCTTCGTGCTGTTCATCACCTCCCCGGCCTTTGCTGCGCTGGGCACGGACCTTGCACGGCACGGGCTGGAGTTCTGCCATACCGCCACGCCCACCGGCGTGCTCAGGCCCGACGGCAGCCATGTGGTGCTCACCACCGACCGCGCCGCCAACGTCGCAGCGCTGAATAGAATAGCCTCCGGAGACGGCGACCGCCACGGCGGCGATGTCGGCGGCGTCGAACGCAATGCCGGGCTGCTGTTCGGCCTTCTCGGCGGGGCGCTCTGGTCCTATCCGACGACGAAGCTCATGGCGGGCGAGGCCTGGCGGCGCGGCCCGCGCAACCTTGCCGCTTTCCTCGGCGAGGCGCTGGTGCCCGCGCGGGGTTGGTTGGAAACCGCCTATAAGTCTGACACCGTCCGCGCGCTCTGGGCGCCCTGGGTGCTGCATGCAGGACTCGGGCCGGAGGACGCCTTTTCCGGCCAGATCGCCAAGGTCATCGCCTTCGCGCTGGAAGCCGCCGGCGCGCCGATCGTCAAGGGCGGCGCGAAAAACCTGCTCGCCGCCTTCGAGGCGCTGATCAAGGAGCGCGGCGGAGAAATCCGCGTCAATGCCGACGTCGCCTCGATCGCTCAGAAAGGTGGCCGCGCCATCGGCGTTCAGCTCGCCTCCGGCGAGACGCTGACGGCGGCAAGGAGCGTCATCTGCTCGGTCACGCCGACCCAGCTTTACGGTCGCCTGCTCGGCGATGGGGCCCCAAAGCGCGATGTCGACGCGACGCGCGATTATCGCTACGGCAAGGGCAATTTCCAGATCCACTACGCGCTCAACAGGCCACCGGCCTGGCGCGGCGAGGGCCTCGACAAGGTGGCGCTGCTGCATCTGACGCCGGGGCTCGACGGTGTGTCGAAAGCCTGCAACGAGGCGGTGCGCGGCCTGCTGCCGGAGGCGCCGACGATCTGCGTCGGCCAGCCGCACGCGCTCGACCCGTCGCGCTGCCCGGAGGGCAAGGCGATCCTGTGGCTGCAACTGCCCGAGGCGCCGCGCGTTATCAAGGGCGATGCGGCGGGCCGGTTGGAGACACCGGCCGACGGACGATGGAGCGACGCGTTGCGCGAAGCCTTTGCCGACAGGGTCGAGGCGATCCTTGCCCATCACATCGACGGCTTCCGCGAGAGCGTGATCGCGCGCCGCGCCTATTCGCCGGCCGATCTCGAAGCGATGAACATCAACCTCGTCGGCGGCGATCCCTATGGCGGCTCGTCCGCCATCGACCAGTCCTTCCTGTGGCGGCCGTTCAAGGCAAGCCGCAACCACGAGACCGGGATCAAGGGCCTCTACCACATCGGCGCCTCCACCCATCCGGGCGCCGGCCTTGGCGGCGGCTCCGGCTTCCTTTTGGCAGGGAGGCTGTGATGGAACAGAAGCTTCCCGAAAAGCGCCAGCGCATCTCGACCCTCGGCCAGATCGGCCTGCAGCAATTCGCGCCCTATCTGATGAACCGCATCATGGGCCGTTACAATGCGACCTTGCGCGAGGACTTCCGCAAGCAGGGCCTGACCATTCCGCAGGTGCGCGCGCTCGCCGTGCTCTCGGTCACCGACGGCGTCACCGTCAACGATCTCTCGGTCTACACAGTGATCGAGCAGTCGACCTTGAGCCGCACGCTCGACACGCTTGAGGGCCAAGGCTTGGTGCGGCGCGAGCAGGGCGTCACCGACAGCCGCATTCGCCATGTGTTCCTGACCGATGACGGGCGCGCTCTGTTCACCCGCGCCTGGCCCGCCATGCACGACGCCTTCGAGGCCATGTTCGACGGTGTCGACGATGCCGAATATGCCGCGCTGATCGCTATTCTGCAGAAGATGCTGAAGAACATCCGCAAGCACGACATTTGAGTTTGACGTACGCGCCGCCTGAGGGCGGCAACGGAAGGAGGCAGAGATGGCCGAACGGTCTTTTGCCAAGGAAGTCGAAAAGCTGAGGCTCGGCGCCGGCGAGGAGTTCGCCGGCGAGGGCATCCTCGCCATCACCAAGGCGCTGCTGCAATGCGGCGTCGGCTATGTCGGCGGCTACCAGGGCGCGCCGATCAGCCACCTGATGGATGTGCTGGCCGACGCGCAGGATATTCTCGGCGAGCTCGGCGTGCATTTCGAGGCGAGCGCCTCGGAAGCGACCGCCACCGCCATGCTCGCGGCGTCTGTCCATTATCCGATCCGCGGCGCCGCCACCTTCAAGTCGACGGTCGGCACCAATGTCGCTTCCGACGCGCTCGCCAACCTCGCCTCGGGCGGCGTCACCGGCGGCGCGCTGATCATCGTCGGCGAGGACTATGGAGAGGGCTCCTCCATCATGCAGGAGCGCAGCCATGCGTTTGCCATGAAGAGCCAGGTCTGGCTGCTCGATCCGCGCCCGAACCTGCCGTCGATCGTCAAGGCGGTCGAGGACGGCTTCGAGCTGTCGGAGGCGTCGAACACGCCGGTCATGCTGCAGGTGCGCATCCGCTGCTGCCACGTCCATGGCCACTTCATCGCCAAGGACAACAAGCGCCCGCCAATGTCGGTCGCCGATGCGCTGTCGGCGCCGCGCCGCGACACCGGCCGCATCGTGCTGCCGCCTGCTTCCTTCCTGCACGAGAAGGAAAAGGTCGCCAAGCGCTGGCCGGCGGCGGTCGATTTCATCAAGAGCCGCAAGATCAACGAGATCTTCGGCTCGGATCACGGCTCCGTCGGCATCGTCATGCAGGGCGGCATGTACAATTCCGTCATCCGCGCGCTGCAGCGGCTCGGCCTTGCCGACACCTATGGCGACACCGACGTGTCGCTCTATGTGCTCAACGCCGTCTACCCGCTGGTCGACGACGAGTTCCTCGCCTTCTGCGAGGGCAAGCAGGCGGTGCTGGTCGTCGAGGAAGGCCAGCCCAACTACATCGAGCAGGCTTTTGCCGCCATGCTGCACAAGGCCGGCCGTGGCACGAGGCTCGTCGGCAAGGAGCATCTGCCGATGGCCGGCGAATATACCGGACAGGTGATGCTCGATGGCATCGGCTCCTTCCTGCGAGCGAACGCTCCGCATCTCCTGCCGGGCGAGGTTCGCGCGCCGAACAAGCTGGGCGAGGGCGTCGACACCGCCGACCTCGTCAATGTCGTTCCCGGCCGTCCGCCGGGCTTCTGCGTCGGCTGCCCAGAGCGGCCGATCTTCGCCGCCACAAAACTGGTCGAGCAGGAGCTCGGCAAGCACCACATCGCCTCCGACATCGGCTGCCATCTGTTTTCGATCATGCCGCCCTTCGAGCTTGGGGCGACGACCATGGGCTACGGCCTTGGGCCGGCCTCGGCTTCCGCCTTCAACTCGCCGGAAGCAAAACGCCGCTCGATCTCCTTCGTCGGCGACGGCGGTTTCTGGCACAACGGCCTGACCTCCTCGATCGGCAATGCGGTCTTCAACAAGAATGACGGCGTCATCGTTATCGTCGACAATTTCTACTCGGCTGCCACCGGCGGCCAGGACATCCTGTCGTCGCGCGCCTCGAACCGCACCAAGTCGACCAAGCATCCGATCACCGAGGCGGTGAAGGGCATGGGCGTCAAATGGCTGCGCCATATCGACCGCACCTATGATGTCGGCAAGATGCAGGCCGCGCTGCGCGAGGCGCTGACCACCGAGGAGAAGGGTCCGAAGGTCATCGTCGCCTCGTCCGAATGCATGCTGAACCGGCAACGCCGCGAGAAGCCGTTGGTCGATAAGGCGATCAAGGGTGGCGAGCGGGTGGTGAAACCGAAATTCGGCGTCGACGAGGACGTCTGCACCGGCGACCATGCATGCATGCGGCTGTCCGGTTGCCCGTCGCTGTCGGTGAAGTCGCTCGACGATCCGCTGCGCGACGATCCTGTCGCCTCGATCGACCAGAATTGCGTCGGCTGCGGCAATTGCGGCGAGGTCGCGGATGCCGCGATCCTCTGTCCGTCCTTCTACCGCGCCGATGTCGTCCACAATCCCGGCCGCTGGGACCGTTTCCTGGAAAGCGCACGCCGCGCCGTGATCGGCCTTTTGCAGCGCCGTCGCGAAAGCCGCCGCCTGATGTTCGCCGATGCTTGACCAGGCTTCGCCCTTGCGCCCGAAGGCGGGCGCCTCTGATGACGAGCGGGTGATAAAACTCGCCGTGCTCGCGGTCGGCGGCCAGGGCGGCGGCGTGCTCGCCGACTGGATCACCGACGTTGCCGAGCGCAATGGCCACATCGCCCAGTCGACCTCGGTCGCAGGCGTCGCCCAGCGCACCGGCGCCACGATCTACTATATCGAGATGGCCCGCGACACCGGCCGGCTGCCGGTCTTCGCGCTGTCGCCCTCGCAAGGCGACGTCGACATACTGATCGCCGCCGAACTGATGGAAGCCGGCCGCGCCATCATTCGCGGCTTCGTCACGCCCGAGCGCACGACGCTGATCGCCTCCTCGCACCGCATCGCCGCCGTCTCGGAAAAGATCGAACCGGGCGACGGCCGCGCCTCGTCGGAGAAGGTGCATGCGACCGCGCAGGCCGCCGCAAAACGCTTCATTGCCTTCGACATGGAAAAGATCGCCGCCGAGAACGGCACCATGATCTCGGCAAGCCTGCTCGGCGCGCTGGCCGGTTCCGATGCGCTGCCGTTCACGCGTGAAAGCTACGAGCAGGCGATCGGTGCCGGCGGTCGCGGTGTCAAGGCAAGCCTCGCCGCCTTCGGCGCAGCCTATGACCGCGCGCGCGGCATCGCGGCGGCTCCGGTGGGCGAAAAGCCAGCGGCGAAATCTGTCGCTCCCGAAGCCCGCCCGGCGAAGGTCAGCGGTCCGGAAACGCTGCTGAAGGGCTGGCAGGATCTCGCCGCCCGCGTCGCAGCACTCCCGGAGCCGATGCGCGACATGGCTGAACGCGGCCTGAAAAAGGTCGTCGACTACCAGGACATCGCCTATGGCGGCGAGTATCTCGATCGGCTGGACCGGGCAGCCGCGCTGGACAATGCCGAACATGGCTACGCGCTATCGATCGCGGCGGCAAAACATCTCGCCAACGCCATGTGCTACGACGACATGATCCGTGTCGCCGACCTGAAGACGCGTTCGACCCGTGACCGGCGGGTGCGCAAGGAGGTCGGCGTCAAGGACGGCACGGTCCTCCAGGTCACCGAGTATTTCCATCCGCGCATAGAGGAATTCTGCGGCACGCTCCCCGTGGGGCTCGGCAGCTACATCGAGAGCAGGCCAAAGCTGGCCGCCTTCCTCGACCGCCGCATCAATCGCGGCCGCCACATCCGCACCGACAGTTTTACCGGCTTCGCCATGCTGTGGTTCATCGGCGGCCTGCGCCGCTGGCGCCGCCGCCTGCTGCGCCACAGGACAGAGGTCGAGCATCTGGAGCGCTGGTATGAGCTGGCGCTCGCCCATGCGCGGGAGAAGTATGCGCTCGGCGTGGAAATCCTGAACTGCCGCCGGCTGATCAAGGGCTACAGCGACACCCACGCCCGCGCCCAGTCCAAATTCGACCGCGTGCTGTCGGCGCTCGCCATGCTCGAGGGCCGCGACGACGCCGCCGACTGGATCAGGCGGCTGCGCGAGGCGGCGCTGAAGGACGAAAAAGGCGACATGCTCGACGGCGCGCTGAAGACCGTGGCGACGCTTGACGATAACCCGGCCTTATAAGCATTCGAAAGTCGCCAGCCTATTCAATCGCTTCCCGTCCAGATACCTCCTCGACATGGATTCGGAAGAAAACGTGCGGCAAGCTATCCGACACGGGAGGCATGACAGGCTTGAGCGCGCCGGGCTCCCACCAGTCCGCGTGCTTGCTCAACACCGACCATGCATGGTCGCGCTGAACCCGATGGCCGACTTTGTCCGGTAGTTCCTCATAGCGACCATCGACAATCACGCTTCTCCAGCCGCGCCCCTGGGTGTGTTCGTCGATCTGGGCGCACACCAGGGGATTGGCCCGCATCCAGTCGATCTTCTTGCCCGGCAAGGAGAATGCGTAAAGGTGATTGTCGGCATAGGCATAGTTGAAGCAGACGACGTAAGGTTGGCCATCCTTCGCACATGCCAGATGGCCGGCGCGATTGGCCGCCAGCAATTTCGTGCATTCCAAAGCGGAGAGCGTCCGGATGATCATCGTAATGATCTCCTATTTCTTATATTTCACACCTTGGCAGCTGTACTCGCGTTGACGTGGATCAAACTGCTGCGTCCGGATGACCAGGTTTTGTGGCCCGGCCTCTCGTCCGCGCCGAGCATGCCGTCGCCATTCTTGTCGAGCCTGGCGAAGCGTTTGGCGAGGAAGGCGTCGAGCTCGGACTTATCGACAAATCCGTCCTTGTTGGCATCCATCCGCGCGAAGGATTTGGCCGGATCGCTCTTGGCCTTGCGCTGGGTTTGGAATGCCGTCCATTCGGCGAGGCTGACCTTGCCGTCGCCGTCTGTGTCGGCGCCCATGAAGGCCTTCTCCCGGCGCGCTTCGAATTTTGCCAGCGTGATGCCAAGCTTGGCGGTGGCGGGAGCCGAAGTGCCTGGCGCCGGTTGGGCCGGCGCGGGGGCTGGCGTTGGCGTCGTTGTCTGGGCGGCTGCGGCGGCGGCCTGCAGGCCAAGGGCAACGGCCAAAGCAATTCCAGGAAAAGTGTGAAACGGTTTTCCGTCCGGAATTGCGTCAAAACAAAGAGGTAGAGCGGCTCGCCATTTCATTGAAACGGTGAAACGCTCTACTATGGTACGGCGGATCATGCTCTCATCTCCGGTTGGGCATGGCCGTTGGCGACCATGCTTCAGCCGTTAAACGCGGTGACGAGAAAAATCCGTCGGTCGTTTTCCGACGAGACAATGAGATCAAGGAGATCCGGCAAAAGCCGGACCGGAGCCCGACCCCCGAATGAAGGTGAGCGAAACTATTTCCGTTCGTCGACTACCACCAGCTGGTCCGGCTTGAAGCCGGCGTGTTGCGGGGTCCAGACATCGCCCTCGCGGTTGAACCAATGGCAGAGATAGGTGCCGGAAGCCGCGCCGTCGCTGACGGTCATGTCCGGGCCTCCGGATTTCAGCCTGACGATGTCACCGGTCTTGAAACTATTGGGCATTTTGACCTCCCATGCTGACATCGGGAGTTTCACACCAACAGCGATTCTCGACAATGGCCGAGATGCGCCGACAAAGTGGTGCAGGGCTGGAATGCAAGGAAAACTGGTGCTTGCGGCCCGGAAGCGCACGTTCCGTCTTCGGCCCCCGTCCAAAGGAGGTCGCCTGGCCGCACGTGGCGCACAGGAGAGGGCATCTTTGCAACCGCGATGATTACTCCGGCACGCCGGCGATGCCCAGCGCCTCGACGTAACGCTCGGCGAAGACCTTGTCCAACCACGGGTTGATCTGTCTCTGCAGGGTGAGCGTGAAGGTCGGGAACGCCTCCATCAGCCGCCGCGCCGCCGCCTGCGCCTCGTCCAGCCGGTTGAGTTTGACCAGCGCCATGATCACCACCCGGTGCGAGGAGCCGTAGTTCGGCATCTCGTGCAGCGCGCGTTCTCCCCATGCCAGCGCTTCCTCGTAGCGCTCGAGCATCAGGTAGCTCATCCCGATGCCGGAGAGCGCGATGCCTTTCTCGGGGTCGACCGGGCTCAGCCGCATTGCCCGGTGAAAATGCTCGATCGCGACAAGCGGGCGGCTGGAATGTGCGTTCACCCAGCCGCAGCCGGTATGGCCCTGCGCCGAATTGGGGTTGAGCAGCAGGGATCGCTCGATCGTGCGCAGCGCCATCTCGTATTCCTTCGCGCTGTAGGCGATCACCTGCGCCGCGAAGCGCAGGCTGGTGGGGTCGTCGCGCGCCTCCGCCAGGACCTCGCGCGCCATGCGTGACGCGACCCGTACATCGTCGGGCTCGTGCCAGCACTGGCTCACGGATAGGCTGCGGATATAGGCGCCGAGCGCCTTCGCCAGGGTGAAGCCGGGGTCGATGCTGAGCGCCTCGTTGGTGAGCCGCCGCACGTCGGCAAAGCCTTCGCGCGTCATGCTGTAGAAGCGCGGCAGTGCGCGAAGGTAGAGGTCGTAGGCGCTGATGTAGTCGGTCGGCTTCATGCGCGCCTGCTTGATCTCCTGCAGCCGGATGCTCGGCTCGACAGCGCCGACGACGCTCTCGGTCACCTTGTCCTGCAGGTCGAAGATGTCGCTTACGTCGCCCTCGAAGCGGTCGGTCCAGACATGGTGTCCGCTGATCGCGTCCACCAACTGCCCACTGATGCGCACCCGCGATCCGGCTCTGCGGATGCTGCCTTCGAGCACGTAGCGGACGCCCAGCTCGCGCCCGACCTGGCGCAGATCCACCGCCCGGCCCTTGTAGGTGAAGGATGAGTTGCGGGCGATCACGAAGAAGGAGTTCACCCGGCTCAATCCCGTGATGATGTCCTCCACCAGCCCGTCGGCGAAGTATTCCTGGTCGGGGTCGCCGCTCATGTTGGTGAAGGGCAGAACCGCGATCGAGGGTTTCTCGGGCAGGGGAGGCGGTGCAGCCACCGAGGCGCTGGCGTCGGTCTCGACGCGGTAGGCGCGCACAGGCCGCTCGATGTTCTTGAGGCGCAGGTTGCCGAGCGGCGTGAAGCCGCAGTCGAGCTTGCCCTGCAGGTGGTCGTAGGCGGTGCCCGAGACGACCACGGTGCCGGGATCGGCGATGCTTTCGAGGCGGGCTGCGATGTTGACCCCGTCGCCGTAGAGGTCGCCGTCGTCCTCGCAGACCACGTCGCCGAGATTGACGCCGATGCGCAAGCGAATCCGCTCTTCCTCTGGCGTCTCCGCCTCGTGTTCTGCCAGGGCCTGCTGGATCGCAATGGCCGAGGTCACCGCGTTGACGACGCTCGCGAACTCGCAGAGCATGCCGTCGCCGGTGAGCTTGACGATCCGCCCCTGGTTCTCGGCGACCAGCGGTTCAAGGAGCTCCTTGCGGTAGGTCTTCAGCCGCTCGAGCGTGCCGCGCTCGTCACGCTCCGTCAGGCGCGAATAGCCGACCACGTCGCAGGCCAGGATCGCTGCGAGGTGGCGCTGCGTGGTCATTGCACTGCTCAGCCAAGCGCCTGCACGCGGGCCGCCCCGCGTCCATGTCTTGCCAGCCTCCACACGCCCCATATGCATGGTATCCATCTTTCCCAGTCTCCGCCCGTCGCTGGAACGCTGAGACCTTGCCTTCCCGAGATTTCGCTATCCCGCTTGCGAGGCGTGGAGCGTTCCAGTCGCGCGCTAACAGCCAACCGACGACACGCCCCACGCAGCCTCTGGGGACGCTGACACGCCACTTCCAGAAGGCCGGGGATGTTGCCTGCCCTGTGTAACCGGTTGACGCCACCGTGGCCGTGCTTCTGTATCGGGCATCGCACCGAACATTCGCGCTTGGAGGTGCTGGGATAGGCAAGCGGCGCAATGCTGCCGTCCGATGTGCATTCCTTGGTTTTTGTGCCATTCCCCCGCCTGAAAACCCCGCAACGCAATGAAAACACCACGACGTTTCTGTACGGTTTCTGTGCGGTCGTACCGTAGGATCGAGCAATGAAAGAGCCCGCTCCTGCTGCGGCGGCGGGCTCTTTGTCGGGACCTCCTGAGGAAAGCCGGCGTCTCTCACCTTCGCGGTGACAGGCGACGATCCATCCCGACGCGGCGCGCTCTTAAGGTTTGAGAAAGATGCGCCGTCTAAGGAATCAACATGGCCTCCAACGAAAGGTTCCCGGCGCTAAATTAGAAGCATCTTGCCAAGGGCAGAGGCGGCTGGCTGACCTGTGGATAGTAACCGTCTGTTCACCCTGGCGCTCGCTTCGAATTGCTCAAGATTGAGTAACGGCCGCACGTATCAGCGTTGCCTGAAATGGCAACGCCCCCGCCGAGGGCCGGCGGCCGACGCGTTCAGTTGTTCCCCAACACATGATATGCATCGGTCGCCGGTTCTCTCCTGGCCCCGTACATGAGCTTCGTTCCGCTATACGTTGCTGCAGCAATGGGCGTCGTCACGCTCGCAAGCGCTATTTGGCGCTGCATTGCGGCAAGCGCGCTGCCGCATGGCGGCGCCGATGCACGCCGCGATCCTGTGGCTAGCGCCGCTGTTTTCACTTCCCCGATGCCATGGCGGCCGTTCTGGCGGGGGCCAGCGTCCAGCAGGCGGAATGGAACATGGCGCACGGTGCGTCTCGTCATCTGCCCTTCGGGGAACGGCACCGACGAGGCGCTAGTCGTCTTTAGATGGTTCCGCTGTGCCAAGAGGTATGTATCATGGCTTTCCACGGCGGGATCGGGGGAGTCCGAGTTGGACATGAACCTAAAACAACTGACTCGGTACAATCGCTTTTGTCGAGAAATAACAAATCCGGAATCCCGCGCGCTCTCACAGGAGGCGGAGGAATTCCTATCCGCGCTACATGAAGGCGTCGACCAAAGGGCAGTTTCATTGAACCCGGGGGAACGGTTTTGGCGCGCGCAGATCGGAAACGACGTGGTTGAGACGGAGGATGGCCACGTCTACGTTTATGCGTTTCGAGCTGAGCGGATGAAGCCCAATGCACAATTTGCGAAGGTCAATCGCGCTAGTGCCGCAGGCGTCCCTATCCTGTATCTTGCTAGTGATGCCGAAACTGCGATGTCGGAATTGAGACCGTGGTTTGGCGTTGAATTCTCAGTGGCTGAATTCAAGGTCACAAAGGCATTGCGCATCGCAAATTGTGTGAAAACCGGCAGCGGCTTTCCACTTTTCATGGGCGGAGACGACACCCCGGAATATCGATCAGAGGCAGCATGGGCGTTCGCCAGCGACGCCTTCTCCAGGCCGGTTCAGAGTGGTGAAGAACAACAATATAGAGTTACGCAATTTCTTGCCCAATCGCTTAAGAGCCAAGGGTTCGACGGGATCATGTACAAAAGCGTGTGCACCGCTGGCGGTCGCAATCTAGCCCTTTTTGACCTAAGCAGCGCAGATGTTTGTTCGCTCCATCTCTACCGGATCAAATCGTTGAGACATGAATTTGAGCGATCCGGTGAATCAGAAACCGTTGAGTAGAGCAAAACAGGCTATCGCTCTAGCCGCCCTTGAGGTGTCCAGTCTGAGCCGGTCGAGGTGCTACAAAGGGCGAACAAAATGACTCTCGGAAATGTTGGCAGGCTGTTGGCAGGGCGTTTTGCGCTCTACGCTTCGAAAACTCGCGAACCCTTGAGAAGTCTTGGTGCCGCTTGCGTGACTCGAACACGCGACCCCATCATTACGAATGATGTGCTCTACCAACTGAGCTAAAGCGGCCCGGGAAGCAGCTCAGCTTCCAAGATGCGCCGGTTGATAGACTCAACCGTCAGCTAATTCAAGATGGCTGGTGGCGAAATCCTGCGTCGATGCGCGGCAATTCCGGTCGGCTGCCGCCGCGCGACGGCCTCCGTCGTCCGCCGCGGCGGCTCGCCAGTTCACCGGCGACTGGCGTCCGGTCCGCTGGAGCCGATCCGGTGACGGCGACAAAAAATGTTGATTCTTCAACAAAAAACGCCGAAATGGGCTTTGGATGCGTCGGCAAGACTGCCGCTCGCCCGTTGATTGATTGGTCGCCTGCGGCTAACGATCGATGAACTGTGAGCGAACGCGCAGAGGGAGCTCGCTTGGACGCCATCGAGAAAGCGATCCGCAACGCCTTCGAAAAAGGCAATGCCGAGGACCGGGCGTTTCGCGAGAAGGTCTATCGCTCGGCTTTTGCCGCGCTGGATCGCGTCCTGCAGGCCAATCCGAATGTGACGGTGGAGGCCGCCATCAACCGCCGCAAGGCGGTGCAGGCCAAGATCGCCGAGATCGAATCCGAATTCCTGCCGGCCGTCCAGGCGATCCCGGACGTCATGCTCCCCTCGGAAAGCGGTGCGCCCGCCGGCGATGCCGCGCCGGCGCCGTCGGTGGACATGCCGGCCCAGTCGCCGGCGCCGTCCGTGGACGCGCCGCGGCAGGCGCCGAACCAGGCGTCGTCGTCGCCGTCGATCACTGTCGATGGTCCGGTGCAGCCCGACGCATCGGACGCGCCGCGTTCGCGCGTGCTGCCCCGCGTGCCCGACATCATGCCGGACGAGGCGCTTCCCAACGCGCCGTCGCTCGACGATTTTCCCGGAGCCTCCGTCGGCAACGGCGCCGAGGTGGCGCCGGACCGCGATGAGCGGCGGATCCGGGGCCGGCGCCTGCCGCTGACGGCGATCTTCGTCGTCGCGACGCTTGTCGCCGCCGCCGGCATCGGTCTTTATTTCGCGAAGCAGACCGGCGTCTTCAAGACGGCGGCTGAGCTCAACACAGGGCCGCCGGAACCGACTCCGACGCTGGAGGGCGAAGACTCTTCGCAGGCGGGCGGCGAAACCGCTTCGCCGGAAAAGCCTGGCGAGGCCGATCAGTCGAAGAACTGGATCAACGTCTTCCTGCCCAGCGATCCGACCCATGTCAGCACGCCGTCCGACGCCGGCGCCGACGTGATGAAGGACGACACCGGCCAGTTCCTGCGCATCCGCTCCGGCGCGTCCGGGTCGGCGATCGCCTTCGATGTCGGCCAGGGCGTCTTGGAAAAGCTCGCCGGCAAGCACGCCATGTTCGACATCATCGCCCGCTCGGAGGAGGGCAAGGAGACGCAGATCTCGGTCGACTGCAATTTCGGCGAATTCGGCGATTGCGGCCGCAAGCGCTATGCCGTCGGCCACGAGCGCAACGAATATCTGTTCGACGTGCAGTTCCCGGACAAGCATCCAGGCGCCGCCGGCACCATCGCCGTCAATTCCGACTTCGACAAGCAGGGCAAGTCGGTCGACATCTACGAGATACGCGTTTCGATCGCCGAGTAGGACTTAGCTGTCCAGCAACGCCTGCAGCGTCTCGATGCGGTCGGCCTCGGAGGCAGGCTTGTCCCAGCGCAGCCGCGAGATGCGCGGAAAGCGCATCGCGACGCCCGATTTGTGCCGGGTCGAGCGGTTGAGGCCTTCGAACGCCACTTCCAGCACCAGGCCGTTCTTGCGGTCGGCGCGCACCGAGCGCACCGGGCCGAACCGCTCGATCGTGTTGTCGCGGACATATTTGTCGATCTGCCTCAGCTCCTCGTCGGTGAAGCCGAAATAGGCCTTGCCGACCGGCACCAGTTCTTCCGATCCCTCCGGTCCGGCCCAGACGCCGAAAGTGTAGTCGGAATAGAAGCTCGAGCGCTTGCCGTGGCCGCGCTGCGCATACATCAGCACCGCGTCGACCGTGTGCGGATCGCGCTTCCACTTGAACCAGGGGCCTTTCGGCCGCCCGGCGAGATAGGGCGAGTCCCAGCGCTTCAGCATCACCCCTTCGATGATCGGATGCGGCGGCGCCTGGCGCAGCCGCTCCAGCGCCTCCCAATCCGCAAACGCGACCAGCGGCGACAGGTCGAAGCGGCTGGGGTCGAGCGTCTTGACGAAGGCTTCGAGCCGCTTGCGGCGGTCAGCGAAGGGCAGCGCGCGCAAATCCTCGCCGTTGATCTGCAAGGCATCGTAGCAGCGCATGAAGGCCGGATATTGCTGCTGGATCTTTGGCGACACGCTCTTGCGGTTCAGCCGCTGCTGCAGGTCGGAGAAGGTTCCGGTCGCCTCGCGCGGATCGCCGACCAGCAGCTCGCCGTCGAGCGCCGCCTCGAAATCCATCGCCGCTGCAAGGTCGGGGAAAGCGCTCGCGACATCGTCGCCAGTGCGCGAATAGAGCCGACGGATGCCGCCTTCGCACACCGCCTGCACCCGGATGCCGTCCCATTTCCACTCCGCCGCATAGTCGCGCGGATCGAGCTTTTCGAGATCGCCATCGTCGACGGCGTTGGAAAGCATGACCGGCCGGAACAGGGCGAGCGCGGCGCTCCTCGGCTTTTCCGCGCGGCCTTCCAGCCAGGCGAACAGCTCGGTGTAGGGCGGCGTCAGCCCGTGCCAGAGCTCCTCGATCTCGCCGACATCGACCTTGCCGAGGTCGGCCAGCGCCTGCTTGGCCAGCCGCGCCGACACGCCGATGCGCAGGCCGCCGGTGACCAGCTTGATGATGGCGAAGCGCGCCGAGATGCTGGCGCTGTCGAGCAGCCGCGCCAGCACCTGCGGTCCGTCGGAGCGGCTCGCCGCCTGCAGCTTGCCGACCACTTCGGCCAGCGTCGGCGCATGGTTCGGGATATGGCCGGCGGGCTGCGGCCAGACCAGCGAGACCGTCTCGGCGAGGTCGCCGACATAGTCGTAGGAATAGCCGAACAGCACCGGATCCATGCGCTCGACCACCAGCGCGCGCAGCATCGCCGGCTTCACCGCCGCGATCGACAGGTCGCCGGTGATCGCCGCCAGCGCCAGTCCGCGGTCGGGGTCCTCGACGCTACGGAAGTAATCGGTGAGCAGCGTCAGCTTGCCGTTGCGCGACGGCGTCAGCACCAGCCGGTCGAGCAGCTCGGCGAAGCGGTTCATGGGCGTATGGACCACGCCAACGAGAAAGGTTTGCGCTCTGTCGCGCCCCCCTCTGGCCTGCCGGCCATCTCCCCCACTTGGGGGGAGATCGGCAGTTTCCATGCCGGCTCATCTCCTGCAACGCTGGAGATTGGCGAAGGTCGCCGTGAAGTCCGATCTCCCCCCAAGTGGGGGAGATGTCCGGTCCACCCTCCGCAGCTGCAGCGCAGCTGCTGCGGAGGACGGGCAGGCCAGAGGGGGGCGCCGTGGAGCTCAGCGGTGGCGATTGGCGAACACTGCACCATCAATCGCCCTCGTCCTCATACCCCACCAGATGCAGCGGCCTCGCCGCAATGCCTTCCAGCTCGCACCAGCGCACCAGCGCCTCCTCGCGGCCATGCGTTACCCAGATCTCGCCGGCGCCGGTTTCCTTGATCGTGGCGATGAGCTCGTCCCAGTCGCCGTGGTCGGAAATGATCAGCGGCAGCTCGACACCGCCCTGCTTGGCGCGTTGGCGGATGCGCATCCAGCCCGAGGCGAAGCAGGAGATCGGATCGGGGAAGCGCCGCGCCCAGCGGTCGGCGAAGGCCGCCGGCGGGCCGACAACGATGGCGCCGGTGAAATCGGCCTTGCCGCCGCTCTCGACCGTCGCCGGCTCCAGCCTGCCGAGATCGATGCCCTGGCTCTGATAGTACTCGCTGAGCTTGGCCAGCGCGCCGTGGATATAGACCGGCCTGTCGTAGCCGGCATCGCGCAACAGGCGCATGACGCGTTGCGCCTTGCCGAGCGCATAGGCGCCGATCAGGTGTGAGCGCTCGGGAAATTGCGCTGCCGATTTGAGCACGCGCGCGATCTCCTCGTTGTCCGGCGGATGCCGGAACACCGGCAGGCCGAAGGTCGCCTCGGTGATGAAGACGTCGCACGCGACCGGCTCGAAGGGCAGGCATGTGGCGTCCTTCTGGCGCTTGTAGTCGCCGGAGGCGACAATGCGCATGCCCTGGTGCTCGACGGCGATCTGCGCCGAGCCCAGCACATGGCCGGCCGGATGGAAGGTGACGGCGACGCCATTGATATCGATCGTCTTGCCGAGGACAGCTGCCTGCGTCGTCCCGGCGAAATCCTCGCCGTAGCGCAGCCCCATGATGTCGAGGGTCTCTTGCGTGGCGAGCACCGAACGGTGGCCGGAGCGGGCATGGTCGGAATGGCCGTGCGTGATCAGCGCCCGGCCCACCGGCCGCACCGGGTCGATGAAGAAATCGCCGGGCGGGCAGTAAAGTCCTTCGGGCCGTGGCTTGAGCAGGTCGCTGGCGCGCATGGCTTGAAGATAATGGCTAAATTCGCCGCGGGAAGCCTGTTGCACGAGACTGCTGACTCATCCTACAGCCGGTTCGCTTTGCCGGTCGGATCCTTCAACCATGAAACCGCTTCAGGCCTCGTCCGGCGACTTCAACGCCGACCGCCGCGCCGACTTCGCCGAGATGCTGCTTGCCTCGGGCGAGCCCGCGCAGGCGGCGGAGCTTTTGCTCGGCGCGCTGGAACTGGCGCCGCAATGGGCGGCCGGATGGTTCCGCCTCGGCGAGATGCAGGCGGCGGCCGGCCTGCTCGACCAGGCGGCCCAGGCCTGGACGATGGCGCTGAAGCTCGATCCCTCGGACCGGCTGGGCGCCTCGCTCGAGCTGCAATTGATCGGCCATGCGCCGGCGGCCGCGGCTCCGCCCAGCGCCTTCGTCGAGACCCTGTTCGATCACTATGCCGACCGTTTCGAGAAGTCGCTGGTCGAAAAACTCGGCTACCGGATGCCGGATTTCCTCGACCGGGCCATTCGCACGGCAAGGCCCGGCCGTTTTCGGCTGGCCCTCGACCTCGGCTGCGGCACCGGCCTGATGGGCGAAAGGCTGCGCCCGATCGTCGATCGTCTCGATGGTTACGACATCTCGGCCGGCATGTTGCGGAAGGCGCGCGCCAAGGGCATCTACGACCGGCTTGCCAAGGCCGACCTTCAGCATTTTGCTCACACTGGCGCCAAAGCCGACCTCGTGGTCGCGGCCGACGTGTTCATCTATGTCGGCGCGCTTGAACGCGTTGTCGGGGCGGTTGCAGACAGCCTTGTCGATGGAGGCGTGTTTGCGTTCTCGGTCGAGACACTCGCCGGCGAGGGCGACTTCGCGCTGCGGCAGTCACGGCGCTACGCGCATTCCGAATCCTGTGTGCGGCGCGTTCTCGCCGCCAGCGGGCTTTCCATCCTGTCGCTGGAGAGCACGGTCATCAGGCATGAGCGTAGGGAGCCAGTCAGAGGGCTGGCTGTCGTGGCGGGGAAAGGTCATGCGGTTTGAAGGATCGTCAACGTGGCGATCCTTCACCTGTCCCGCCGGTGTTTGTATTGATCCTTTGCTGCGAAAAAGCCCGAATCGCGTGTCGGTTTAAGCGTGGGGCGGATACCGCACGGAGGGATACCATGCGCTGGACCATGGTGGTGTTGGCGTCTTGCCTGATGACGGCCGGCTGCGTCGGCGGCTCCTCGATGGCGGAGCGCCAGGACGAGAACGTCCAGTCCTCGCTCCAGTATGACAGCGTGCCTTGCGATCAACTCCTAGCGCAGCGCAATCAGGTGGCGCAGCAAAACAATCTGCCGATCACGGCTAAGCCGACCTTCTCGAACCCGGCTATGGGCTTCGGTCCGTTCACGCCGGACATGCGCTCCAAGGCGCAGCGCGACAGCGACAAGGCGAGCGGCGAGATCGACGCCATGAGCCGCTCGATCGAGCGGCGCGACTGCGGCAAGCCGAAGAAGAAGGACAAGTTTGCGCTGCCAGGCTCGAAGCCGTCTTCGCCGGCTCAATAGCCCGCTTCGCGGTCGACCAGGTTTTCGAGCTTTTCGCCGCGCTCGAACGCGTCCATCTGCCGGAGCATGATCGGCACCAGATGGGCCGGGTCCGAGGTCGCCGCCGCATGCGGCGTCACGAACACCTTCGGATGGCTCCACAGCGGGCTTGTCTTCGGCAGCGGCTCGACCTCGAACACGTCGAGGCTCGCTTCCTTCAGCGTGCCGTCGGTGAGCGCGCGCAGGATGTCGGCGTCCTTCTGCAGCCGGCCGCGCCCGGCATTGATCAGCACCGAGCCGCCGAGGCCGTTGCGCCTGCGCAATTCCTTCAGCACGCCGTAGTTGATGATGCCTTGCGTGTTGGGGGTGAGCGGCAACAACACCACCAGGATGTCGGTGGCGTTGAGGAACGGGATCAGTCCCGCCTCGCCGGAATAGGTCGAAACGCCCTGCATCGGCCGGTCGTTCCGCGACCAGCCATTGACCGCGAAGCCGAGCGAGAGCAGCACAGATGCCGCGGCGCGCCCGAGATTGCCGAGACCCATGATGCCGACGGAGATGTCTTCCGCCGGGCGCTGCGGCAGTTCGCGCCAGATCTTCTTCTGCTGCTGCGCGCGGTAGAGCATGCTCTGGCGATGGTGGTCGAGCACCCGCCAGACGACATATTCGGTCATGTGCTGGGTGAGATTGTCGGCGACGACCCTGACGATCGGCACGTCGGGCAGGCCGGGATCGGCGAATATATGGTCGACGCCGGCGCCGATCGAGAAGATGGCGCGCAAATTGGGCAGCCTCGACAAGAGATTGGGCTTCTGCTTCCAAACCACCGCATAGGCAATCGACGGATCGGTGGGGCCGTCCGGCTCCAGCACCACTTCGCGCTCTGCCGCGAGCAGTTCGCGCCAATGCTGCGGGTGAAAGCCGGTGAGGGCAAGCAGGACTTTGCCTTTTTCCATTCGCGGATGTTCTTCCCTGTTATTGAAACCGGCGAGACTACTGGCTGACCACGCCGGTCGGCGCCGTCTCTATCCGGAAGGCGGCCGAGATCAGCGCCCTTGTATAGTCGGTCTGCGGGCTGCCGAAAATCTGTTCGGACGGGCCGGCCTCGACGACCTGGCCATTGCGCATGACGATCACGTCATTGGCAAGGGCGCGGATGACTTTCAGATCGTGGCTGATGAAGAGATAGGCGAGGTTGTGCTTTGCCTGCAGGTTGCGCAAAAGGTCGACCACCTGCGCCTGCACGCTCATGTCGAGCGCCGAGGTCGGCTCATCGAGCATGACGAAGCGCGGATTGAGCACCATGGCGCGCGCGATGGCGACGCGCTGGCGCTGGCCGCCTGAGAATTCATGCGGATAGCGGTGGCGCGTTTCGGGATCGAGGCCGACTTCCTTCAGCACTTCGACGACCTTGTCGTCGCGCGCATCGGGCGAAAGTTTCGGCTCGTGGATCTTCAGCCCCTCCTCGATGATCTCCGCCACCGACATGCGCGGGCTCAAGGATCCGAACGGGTCCTGGAAGACGATCTGCAGCTCGCGCCGCAGCGGCCGCATGGCGCTGAAGGATAGCTCGTTGATGTCGCGCCCGTCGAAACTGATCGTGCCGGTCGAGGAGATCATCCTGGCCAGCGCCAGGCCAAGCGTCGTCTTGCCGGAACCGGACTCGCCGACGACGCCGAGCGTCTGGCCGGCCCGCACGGTGACATCGATGCCGTCCACCGCCTTCACGTGATCGACGGTGCGGCGGAAGAAGCCGCGCCTGATCGGGAACCAGACCTTGATCTCCTTGCCGGTCATCACCGCCTTGGCTCCGGCATTCGCCGCCGGCGGCTTGCCCTTCGGCTCGGCGGCCAAGAGGTGCTTGGTGTAGGCATGCTGCGGGTTGGCGAAGATCTCCTTGGTCGGTCCGGTCTCGACTATCTTGCCCTTGGTCATGACGCAGACGCGGTCGGCGATCTTCCTGACGATGCCGAGGTCGTGGGTGATGAAGAGCATCGACATGCCCTTGCGGCTCTTCAGGTTCGCGAGCAGTTCGAGGATCTGCGCCTGCACGGTCACGTCCAGCGCCGTGGTCGGCTCGTCGGCGATCAACAGCTCGGGCTCGTTGGCCAGGGCCATGGCGATCATGACACGCTGGCGCTGGCCGCCGGAGAGCTGGTGCGGATAGGCATCGAGCCGCTTCTGCGGATCGCGGATGCCGACCTCGGTGAGCAGCTCCAGCGTGCGGGCACGCGCCTGACGGTCGCCCAGTCCCTGGTGCAGCTTGAGCACCTCGACGATCTGCTGCTCGATCGTGTGCAGCGGGTTGAGCGAGGTCATCGGCTCCTGGAAGATCATGGTGATCTTGTTGCCGCGCACGCCGCGCAAGGTCTTCTCGTTGGCAGCGAGCAGATCGGCGCCGTGGAACAGGATCTTTCCGGACGGATGGCTGGCCGCGGGATAGGGCAGAAGCTTCAGCACCGACAGCGCCGAGACCGATTTGCCGGAACCGGATTCGCCGACCAGCGCCACGGTCTCGCCCCTGGCGATGTCGAAGGAGATGTGGTCGACGGCGACCGACTGGGTGCCGCCTTGCGCGAAGGCGACGCTCAGATCGCGGACGGAAAGCAGGGGCTCGCTCATTTGAACGTCTTGCGCGGATCGAAGGCGTCGCGCGTCGCCTCGCCGATGAAGACCAGCAGCGACAGCATCAGCGAAATCACGATGAAGCCGGAGATGCCGAGCCAGGGCGCGTTGAGATTGCGTTGCGCCTGCTTCAAAAGCTCGCCAAGCGAGGCGGAACCAGGTGGCAGGCCGAAGCCGAGATAGTCGAGCGAGGTCAGCGTCGAGATCGAGCCTGAGAGCAGGAAGGGCAGGAAGGTCAGCGTCGCCACCATGGCATTGGGCAGAAGATGGCGGAACATGATGGTGAGGTTCGGCACGCCGAGCGCCCGCGCCGCGTTGACATATTCGAAGTTGCGCGCGCGCAGGAACTCGGCGCGCACCACGCCGACCAGCGCCACCCAGGAGAACAACAGCATCAGGCCGAGCAGGATGAAGAAACCGGGCGGCAGGATCGCGGAGACGATGAGCAGCAGGTAGAGCACCGGGATCGCCGACCAGATCTCGATGAAGCGCTGGAACAGAAGGTCCGTCCAGCCGCCGAAATAGCCTTGCACCGCGCCGGCCGCGACGCCGATCAGCGAGGAGCCGAGCGTCAGGACCAGCCCGAACAGCACCGAGATGCGAAAGCCGTAAAGCACGCGCGCCAGCACGTCGCGCGCCTGGTCGTCGGTGCCCAGCCAGTTCCAGTTGCCGACGACGCAGTTGGGATCGGCCTCGCCTTGCGGATACTGGTTGCAGCGCGCCTTTCTGTCGTAGAGCCAGGACGGCTTGGCGGGTGCCGCCTCGGGGATGGCGTTGTTGACCGTTTGATAGGAGTAGCGCACCGGCGGCCAGATCATCCAGCCATTGGCATTGATCTCGTCCTGGATGACCGGATCGCGATAGTCGGTGACGGCATAGAAGCCGCCGAACTTCTCTTCCGGATAAGCGACCAGCACTGGAAACAGGATCTCACCCTTGTAGGAAGCGATGATCGGCTTGTCGTTGGCGATCAGCTCGGAAAACAGCGACAGCACAAACAGCAGAAGGAAGATCCACAGCGACCAGTAGCCGCGCCGGTTGGCCTTGAAGTTCTGCAGCCGCCGCTGGTTGAGCGGCGACAGCCACGGCCGGGCGGCGCGGGCCGGCTTGGTTTCGGCCGAAGCTGCCGTCATCAGATGTCTCTCCGCTCGAAATCGATGCGCGGATCGACCCAGGTGTAGATCAGGTCCGACAAGAGGCCGACGAACAGGCCGAGCAGCGAGAAGATGTAGAGATTGGCGAAGACCACCGGATAGTCGCGGTCGATCACCGACTTGAAGCCGAGCAGGCCGAGGCCGTCGAGCGAGAAGATGTTTTCGATCAGCAGCGAGCCGGTGAAGAAGGCCGAGATGAAGGCGCCCGGAAAGCCGGCGATGACGATCAGCATGGCGTTGCGGAAGACATGGCCGTAGAGCACCTTGCGCTCCGACAGGCCCTTGGCCCGCGCCGTCACCACATACTGCTTGCGGATCTCTTCGAGGAAGGAGTTCTTGGTCAAAAGCGTCGTCGTGGCGAAGGCCGACAGCACAAGTGCGGTCAGCGGCAGCGTCATGTGCCAGAAATAGTCGATGATCTTGTCCGGCCAGGAGAGCTGGTCCCAATTGTCGGAAACGATGCCGCGCAGCGGGAACCAGTCCCAGAACGAACCGCCGGCAAACAGCACCATCAAAAGGATGCCGAACAGGAAGCCGGGGATGGCGTAGCCGACAATGACGACGCCGCTGGTCCAGACGTCGAAGGTCGAGCCGTCCTGCACCGCCTTGCGGATGCCGAGCGGGATCGAGATCAGGTAGGACAACAGCGTGATCCACAGCCCGATCGAGATCGACACCGGCATCTTTTCCAGGATCAGGTCGAGCACCGAGATGTCGCGGAAATAGCTGTCGCCGAAATCGAAGCGGCTATAGTTCCACAGCATCATGCCGAAGCGCTCGAGCGGCGGCTTGTCGAAGCCGAACTGCTTTTCGAGCTTCTTGATGAATTCGGGGTCGAGCCCCTGCGCGCCGCGATATTTCGAGCTGACGTTGCCGGCGACGTCGAGATTGGTGGCGCCGGCATCGCCACCGCCGCCGCCGAGGCGATCGGTGCCGCCTTGGTTGGTCAGCCGGGCGATGACCTGCTCGACCGGACCGCCGGGAGCGAACTGGATGACGGCGAAGGAGATGGCCATGATGCCGAACAGCGTCGGGATCATCAGAAGGATGCGGCGCAGGATATAAGCGCCCATCAGGCAGCCGATCTCACGCGAACAGTCATGTCAGGCTTTGCCAATCTTTGCCGCCTTCCCCTTGTCGAACCACCACGTCGTTTCGACCGGAAAGCCGAAATCGGGTTTCTGTTCGGGAAAGCCGAACATGTCCCAATAGGCGACACGGTGATTCGCCAGATAATATGTTGGAATCCAGTCTAGCCGCGCGCGCAAGACCCGATCGAGCGCTCGGAGCGCCGTAACGAGCTCTGTCCGATTGCCCGCCTTGCCCGCCGCCACGATCAGCGCGTCGATGGCCGGGCTTTCGGTGCCTGGATAATTGCGCTGCCCGGGGATCTTCGCCATTCGCGAATCGTAGAGCATCTCCAGGCCGTCGGCAGTGGGCGTCGCCCCGATCGACCAATGGAGCATGTTGAAATCGAAGTCGAAATCGCTCTGCCGCTCTTCATATTGTGTGGAATCGACCTGCCGGATCGATGCGTCGATCCCAATCGCCTTCATATTCTCAAACCACTTGGTGAAGAGACGGACGATGCCATCGTCTTCGGCCAGCATTTCCACCCGCAGTCGCTCCCCCTTTTCGTTGACGACGAAATCGCCTGTCCGCTTCCAGCCGGCTTCGGCAAGCAGTCTTGAAGCCTTGCTCAGCAGTTTGCGGTCGCGGCCTGAGCCGTCGGATACGGGCTGCATCACGGGCTCGCCGAAGGTTTCTGGCGGCAACTCGGCTCGAAACGGTTCCAGCAAGGCCAGTTCCTGGGCCGAGGGCAAGCCCTCGGCCTTATAGTCCGAGCGTTCGAAATTCGATTGCGAACGCTCGTAGGAACCAAAAAACAGAACGCGCCTGGACCATTCGAAATCGAAGCAATTGGCGATGGCTTGCCTCACGCGCGCATCACGGAATTGCGGACGACGCTGGTTCAGGGCGACGGCCTGCATGTCGGGTGATTTCTCGCCGGGAAATTCCCGTTTGACGACCTTGCCTTCCTTAAGCGCCGGAAAGTCATAACCGGTTGCCCATACCCGCGAAGTGAATTCCTCGCGAAAATGCGTGTCGCCCTTCTTGAAGGCCTCAAATGCGGCCTGGCGATCGAGATAGAAGTCGATACGAATGCGGTCGAAATTGTTGAGGCCACGGTTCACGGCGAGATCGCGACCCCAATAGTCGGCGACGCGCTCATACTCGACAGTCTGTCCGGCCACCACGCGTCCTATCTTATATGGTCCGGAACTGAGCGGCGGCGTCATTGTCGAGGCATCGAATTCATTGGCCGTATAAAAGGCCTTGGAAACGATCGGCATTGCGACAATCGAAAGAATGTTCTGCGCGGATTGTTCGCCGTTGAAGGTGAGGCTGAGGGTGACGGCATCGACGGCAACCGCCTCCGTCATATAGCGCAACGCCTTGGACAGGTTCGGATGGCCCTGGTCCTTGTACAGCTTCAATGCGAAGGCGACGTCGTCGGCGGTCAGAGGCGTACCATCGTGGAATTTCGCTTGCGGCCGCAGGGTGAAGCGGAAGCCGTTGCGGTCTTGCGACAAGGTAACGGACTCGGCAAGCAGACCGTAGACGGCATCCGGCTCATCGAGCGCGTTTGTCATCAGCGAGTCGAAACTGAGTTCGGTGCGCGGCGGTGAATCGCCTTTCAGCACCAGGGAGTTCAACGTGTTGAAAGTCAGGAAACTCTGATTCAAGGTGCCGTTCGGCGGCGCGAAATTCATCTGGCCGCCCTTGGGCGCGTCCGGATTGACGTACTCGAAATGGGTGAAGTCGGGCTTGTATTTCAGATCGCCAAAAGCCGACAGGCCATGCAACTTGACGCCGGTCGGGGTCTCGGCAAAAGCCCGGCCTGGCAGCAGCGCAGTGGCCGCCGTTGCGGCGCCGAGCGCCAGGAAGTCGCGACGAGGAAGCAGCCGCCGCATCAATTGAGGCCTTTGTACTTGGCAGCCAGCGCCTTTTCCTTCCCAGTATCGATCCACCAGGAATCGACATCGGCGCCACGGTAGCTGGGCTGCTTTTCCGGCATGCCGAACTTGTTCCAATAGGCGAGCCAGACCACCGCCCTGTAGTATTGCGGCACGACGTAGTAGTTCCACAACAGCACCCGATCGAGCGCGTGGGTGGCGGCGACGAGATCGTCGCGGTCGGTGGCGAAAATGATGCGGTCGACCAGCGCGTCGACGACCGGGTCCTTGATGCCGGAGTAGTTGCGCGATCCGGGCGAATCGGCTGCCTTCGAGCTCCAGAAATCGCGCTGCTCGTTGCCCGGCGATTCCGACTGCTGCAGCACGTTGGTGATGACGTCGTAATCGAAATTGTTGACGCGGTTGACGTACTGGCTGGGATCGATGATCCGCAGCGTCGCGTCGACGCCGATCTTGCGCAGATTGGCGATATAGTTGCCGGAGAGGATCTGGTCGGTGTCGCTCGAGCCGATGATCTCGAACTTGAACAGCGCGCCGGTCTTGGCGTTCACCATCTTGCCGCCTTTGATCACCCAGCCCGCCTGGGCGAAGAGGTCCACTGCCTGCTTAAGATATTTCCGCTCCGCCTGAGGCGTGTCATAGACCGGCAGCTTGAATTCCTGGGCGAACAGTTCTGGCGGCAGCTTGTCGCGATACTTCTCCAGGATTTCGAGTTCCTTGCCTTGCGGCAGCCCGCTCGACGCGAGTTCCGTGCCTTGGAAATAGCTGTGGGTGCGGGTGTTGAAGCCGAAGAACAGCGTGCGGTTCATCGTCTCGAAATCGTAGGGATAGGTCAGCGCCGCGCGTACCCGGCGATCCTGGAACAGCGGCCGGCGCTGGTTCAGCATGAACGCCTGCATCGGCTCCGGCGAGGTGGTCTTGAATTCCTTTTTGATCACGTCGCCGGCCTTGATCGCTGCGAAATCGTAAAACGTCGCCCAGCGCTTCGAGCTGTTTTCCGGCTTGATGTCGTCGAGCCCACCCTTCTTGAAGGCTTCCCAAGCAGCGTTGTCGTCGAGGATATAGGTAAAGCGCTGCGTGTCGAAATTCTCGCGGCCGATCTTCACCGGCAGCTTGGCGCCCCAGTAATCGGGCACGCGCTGCCAGACGATCTCCGAGCCCGGCTTGAAGCTGGCGATCTTGTAGGCGGCCGAGCCCAGCGGCGGCTCCAGCGTCGGCCTGGTGATGTCGCGCTTCTTGCCATTGGCGTCGGTGCCCTCCCACCAATGCTTCGGCAGCACGACGAGGTCGCCTAGGATCTTCGGCAGTTCGCGGTTGCCCTTCTGGTTGAAATGGAATTCGACCTCGCGGTCGGATATCGCCACGGCATCGGTGACGTTCTCGAAATAGCGGCTGTATTGCGGGCTGTTGGCCTTGAGCACCTGGAAGGACCAGATCACGTCGTCGACGGTGATCGGCTGGCCGTCATGCCATTTCGCGCGCGGATCGAGCCGGTAGGTCGCGGACGAATAGTCGGCAGGATATTTATAGGCGTCGGCGACCAGCGGATGGCTGACGCTGCCCTCATCGGTCGCCTGGTCCATCAGCGTGTCGTAGAGCAGGCCGCCGCCGAACCCGACGAGCCCCGCGGCCGGCGATCCCGGCACGATATAGGGGTTGAAGCTGTCGAAGGTGCCGACAACGACGGAGTTGTGGGTGCCGCCCTTCGGCGCGTCCGGATTGACGTAGTCGTAGCGCTGGAAATTCTCGCCGTATTTGGAAGGGCCGATCAGCGAGGAGGTGGTGTGCCATTCGTCGGCCAGGCTGGCCCCAAGGCTCGCGGCGAAGGTGACCGCCAGCATTGATGCGAAAAGTGTCATCGATGCGAAAAGTGTCCGGGAACGGCCAACCGTCATGCGTTCTCCTTGTCGCGAACAGTACCCACCGGCAATCTAGATCATTTGACGCCGGTGAAAACCGCAGGCGACGGCTTTTGTCGCCGCATATGCGGCTTTCCTAACAGAAAAGCCGGGACGAACCCGGCTTTTCTGAGGTGTCTGAATGACGATTTGTTTATTGGGCGGGCGCAGCCGGCTTGGCCGGAGCGGCACCTTCGGCCGGCTTGGCCGGTGCTGCTGCTTCCGCGGGCTTGGCGCCTTCGGCGGGCTTGGCTTCGGCCGAAGCACCCGGCTGCGGCAGCGGCTTCGGATTGTCCGACAGCGTGCGCAGATAGGCGATCACATTGGCGCGGTCTTCATCCTTCGGCAGGCCGGCGAAACCCATCGCCGTGCCCTTCACGAACTTCTTCGGCGAGGTGATGAAGTGGTTGAGGTTGTCGTAGGTCCACTTCTCGGCGCCGCCCTTGGAAAAATCCTTCATACCGGCCGAATAGGCGAAGCCCTCGTGCTCGGCGACGGGGCGGTCGACGATGTCCCAGAGATCCGGACCGACCTTGTTCGGGCCGCCCTTCTCGCCGGAGTGGCAGGCCTGGCACTTCTTGAAGATGGCAGCACCTGCCTCGGCATTGGCGGTGGCGAGCAGGTCGGCGATCGGCTTGGCTTCGGCGGCCGGCGCGGCGGCGCCGCCGCCCTCCGCCGGCTCGGCCGCCTCGATGGCGAAGCCGGGCTTCTCGGGCGCGGGGGAGGCGAACAGCGCGTTCGAGACGATGCCGACCGAAAAGACCACGAAGACGGTTCCGAGGAATCCGGCGAGCAGCTTGTTGACTTCGTTGGAATCCATACGCCCCTTGCTCCCTTTTCCGGCGGACCGATCCGTCCACTCCGTCCGTCGGTATCGCGAACGACCCCCACGGGGCCAGTCAAATCGCGCGGAAACTAGGTCTTTTGCTTCGGCGTTGCAACACCTATAAGGGCGCTTCCAGTGAGACCTTTTGCCACTTTCCCATCCGCTTTTTTCGGGCGTCCCGCAGTCCAATGTCGACATTGATCCTGATCCCCGCCCGCATGGCCTCGACGCGCCTGCCGGGCAAGCCGCTGGCCGACATCGCCGGCGCGCCGATGATCGTCCATGTCGCCCGCCGCGGCGCCGAAGCAGGGCTTGGCCGCGTGGTCGTGGCGACCGATACGGAGGCCGTGGCGCAAGCGGTTCGCGAGCATGGTTTCGAGGCGGTGATGACGCGCGCGGATCACGAATCTGGCTCCGACCGCATCTTCGAGGCGCTCACCGCGCTTGACCCGGACAAAAAGGTCGAGACGATCGTCAACGTGCAGGGCGACCTGCCGACCATCGACCCTGAAATCATCGGCGCATCGCTGCGGCCCTTCGCCGACCCGTGGGTCGATATCGCCACGCTCGGCGTCGAGATCGTGCGCGACGAGGAGAAGACCAATCCGAACGTCGTCAAGATCGTCGGCTCGCCGCTCTCAGCGACAAGGCTGAGGGCGCTCTATTTCACCCGCGCCACCGCGCCGTGGGGAGAGGGGCCGCTCTATCACCACATCGGCCTCTACGCTTATCGCCGCGCCGCGCTCGAACGCTTCGTGGCGCTGAAGCCGTCGCCTTTGGAGCGCCGCGAGCGGCTGGAGCAGCTGCGGGCGCTCGAAGCCGGGATGCGCATCGATGCCGAGATTGTCCAGTCGCTGCCGCTCGGCGTCGACACGCCGGACGACCTCGATCGCGCCAGAAAGATCCTTTCAAACTGAGATATCGGCATGCCTGAAAAGACCAACAGGATTTCCTTCCAGGGCGAGCCCGGAGCCAATTCCGACACCGCCTGCCGCAACATGTTCCCGTCGATGGAGCCGTTGCCCTGTCCGACCTTCGAGGACGCCTTCAACGCGGTGGAGACCGGCAAGGCCGAGCTCGCCATGATCCCGATCGAGAACACGATCGCGGGCCGTGTCGCCGACATCCATCATCTGCTGCCGGAATCGCGGCTGCATATCGTCGGCGAGTATTTCTTGCCGATCCACTTCCAGCTGATGGTGCTGCCGGGCGTCAAGCGCGAAGAGATCAAAAGCGTGCACAGCCACATCCACGCGCTTGGCCAGTGCCGCAAATACATCCGCAAGAACGGTTGGAAGCCGATTGTAGCCGGCGATACCGCGGGTTCGGCCAAGATGATTTCCGAGGTCAAGGATCGCACCATGGCCTCGCTCGCGCCTGCGCTCGCTGCCGAGCTCTACGGCCTCGAGATCATCGAGAACAATGTCGAGGACACCGACTCGAACGTCACCCGCTTCGTCGTGCTGACCAAGAACAAGCAATGGGCCGAGCGTCCGTCGCCGGACGCCAAGATGATGACCACTTTCATCTTCCGCGTCCGCAACGTGCCGGCTGCGCTCTACAAGGCCATGGGCGGCTTCGCCACCAACGGCATCAACATGACCAAGCTCGAGAGCTACCAGCTCGGCGCCTTCACCGCGACGCTGTTTTATGCCGACATCGAGGGCCACCCCGACGATCCGCTGGTGAAGCTCGCGCTGGATGAATTGCGCTTCTTCTCGCGCGAGATGCGCATCCTCGGCGTCTATCCGGCAAGCGCCTCGCGCGAGCAGTGGAAGGTGGCGGATTAGCTTTTCCCGCACGTTGCAGGAAGGGAGCCGGCGCTGCGGCCAGCCCCTTCTCCCCGTCTCTATACGGGGAGAAGTGCCCGGCAGGGCGATGAGGGGCAGCGCTGACTTCGACTGTTAACGCGCCCAGGTTCGAGTCGAGGCCCGAAGTCCCGGCCTAGCCTATCCAGCGTCTGTGCCGCCCCTCACCTGCCTGCCGGCATCCTCTCCCCGTATAGTGACGGGGAGAGGGGCACGGTCATCGGCGCTTTCGCCAATCGTCAGTGCTGCAGAAAGTAGCGGCAGGGGGCGGCGCTATGTTCCACCATTGACATTGGCGCCGGAACCGCTCTTCAGCCAAAGCCAAGCGGCACGTAGTCGATCTCCATAAACGCCTCGACTTCCGGCACCCAGCGGTCGCGGACGAAGGCGACGTGGTCGGGGTGCTCGTTGTATCTCGTGTAGGCGGCCTGGTCGGCGAACTCCATCGAGAAGCCGAACTCATAGTCGTTCTTGGGGCTGACCTGGCGCAGCTGCTCGAAATGCGTCACGCCCTTGATCGCTGTCAGGATCTTCTTGGCATCATGGAGAAACCGCTTCGCCTCCAGCGAATGCGGCGGATGCTTCAGCGTGAACACGACGGTGTGACGGATCATATTTGCTCCCTCCTATTCGCTGTCGACCCAGGCGCGGATGAGGTGATGCGCGATCGCCCCCTTCGGCGGTGTGATCAAGCCTCCGGCATGCGTTCTGTCCAGCATCGAGCGGACCTCGTCGCGGAAAAACCAGCGGCAGTCCTCCAGCTCGTTCAGGTCGGCCTGGATGTCCTCGTTGAGCGGCTCGCCGAAGCAGCCGATCATCAGCGAGTAAGGAAACGGCCAGGGCTGGCTGGCGTGGTAGACGACGCGGCCGAGCCGGATGCCGGCCTCTTCCAGCGTCTCGCGGCGCACCGCCGCCTCGATCGTCTCGCCGGGTTCGATGAAGCCGGCAAGCGCCGAATACATGCCCGGGCCGAAATGCCGGCCGCGCCCGAGCAGGCATTTCTCGCGCGTCGCCGTCAGCATGATCGCCACGGGATCGGTGCGCGGGAAATGGTCGGTGCCGCAGGCCGGGCAATGCCGCCTGTAGCCGCCGGCGCGCATTTCCGAGCGGTTGCCGCATTTCGAGCAGAAGGCGTGGCTGGCGTGCCAGGCGAGCAGCGCCGCCCCTTGCGCCAGCGCGCCGGCGGCCGCCTCGTCGATCAACCCCTGCATATAGACAGAGCGATAATCGATCGCCTTCACCGCTTCCGGCAGATTTTCCGGCTCGATGCCGGCAGGTACGGCAAGCACCGGACCGCTGTCCGAAATGCCGAGCAGCACGCCGTGGTCAAGCGAAACCTCGAAGGCCTGGCCTTCCGCCGCCTTGAACCATGGGTCGAACTGGCCGTCTTTCAATTTGAGATAAAGCCTGCCGCCATGCATCAGCATCAGCCGCGCCGATTGCTCGGCGAGCGCTTTCTCGACGGCGTCGTCGGCGCGGTTTTCCGATTGCCGGTCGATCCGGTTTCCGGCGAAACCGACGAACTGGCTCGGCTCGCGCAATGGCGCGTCAAACAGGCGAAAGCTCATGGGGACTCAGGGCGCAGGGTGGACACTGATCGGCTTATAGCGCTGCCTTGATCGTTTCGGCAAACCGGCGGATCTCGGGGCGCTGATAGGGCTCGCGCATGCCGTGCCCCCAGACCGGCCCCGGCCAGCCGGGGTCGCCTTCGGTGCGGGCGATGACATGGACATGCAGCTGGCGCACGATGTTGCCCAAAGCGCCGGTGTTGATCTTGGTGCAGCCGGTTACCCTTTTCAGCGCTTGCGCCACCATGTTGGTCTCGAAGGTCAGCATCGCCTGGTCGAGCGGCGTCAGCTCGTGGATTTCCTCCACGCCCGGCCGCTGCGGCACCAGGACCAGCCACGGCCAGCGGCGATCGTTCATCAGCCTGAGCTCGCAGAGGCCAAGCCACATGAGCTGCTCACTGTCCGCCTCCAACCGGGCGTCCAGCGTGAAACCGGCCTTGAGGCCAGGCAGCATGGGCGTTTCCTTCGCTTTTGTCGTCTTTTTCAAACCGGGGAACGCTAGAGCGGCGGCAAGGTGGCTGCAAGCGAATCATTGGCCGCTATTGTGGATTTGAAGGCTTTCTCGCCTGCGCAGCCGGCCGGTCATTCACCTCGACCCTTGCATTTCGCCGCCGAATTGCCGATATGGAGCGCGGGAGGTTGGTGGTGGACGATCCACTCGCCAACCGGGTCAGGTCCGGAAGGAAGCAGCCCTAACGAGCCCGGAACGGGTCATTGTTCCAGCCTCCCGCCTCTTCGCCTTTCTCCCGCGACATTGACGGCGCCGAGCCGTGCGGGCGAGACTATGCGCAGGAATCGGCCGCCTGCAGTCCTTGGAGCTTTTGACGGCGAATGAGCGAAGCCGGAAATTTGGGGCCAAAAAATCCGGAGACGGAGAAGGCCGGCGCCTATCGCGTGCTGGCGCGCAAATATCGCCCCTCGAATTTCTCCGAGCTGATCGGCCAGGAGCCGATGGTCCGCACGCTGACCAACGCCTTTGCCACCGGCCGCATCGCCCAGGCGTGGATGCTGACCGGAGTGCGCGGTGTCGGCAAGACGACGACGGCGCGCATACTCGCGCGGGCCCTGAACTATAAAACCGCAACCGTCGACCAGCCCTCCGTCGACCTGTCCATTCCCGGCGAGCATTGCCAGGCGATCATGGAAGGTCGCCATGTCGATGTCATCGAGATGGACGCCGCCTCGCATACCGGCATCGACGACATCAGGGACATTATCGACCGCGTGCGCTACGCGCCGGTGTCGGCCCGTTACAAGGTCTACATCATCGACGAAGTGCACATGCTCTCCACCCAGGCCTTCAACGGCCTGCTGAAGACGCTGGAAGAGCCGCCGCCGCACGTCAAATTCATCTTCGCCACCACCGAGATCCGCAAGGTGCCGATCACGGTGCTGTCGCGCTGCCAGCGCTTCGATCTCAGGCGCATCGATGCCGGCGCGCTGGTCGCGCATCTTTCGTCGATCGCCGCCAAGGAAGGCATTTCCGTCGACGACGAAGCGCTGGCGATGATCGCCCGCGCCGCCGAAGGCTCGGCGCGCGATTCGCTTTCCATCCTCGACCAGGCGATTGCCCACGGCAGCGGCACGGTCAGCGCCGAGGCGGTGCGCGCCATGCTGGGCTTGGCCGACCGCGCCCGCATCATCGACCTGTTCGAATACGTCATGAAGGGTGACGTGGCTGCGGCTTTGGCCGAGTTTCGCGCGCAGTACGACACCGGCGCCGACCCGGCCGCCGTGCTCACCGATCTTGCCGAATTCAATCACCTCGTCACCCGGCTGCGCTTTGTGCCGGCCGCGGCCGACGACGCTTCGCTCTCGGAGGACGAACGCCGGCGCGGCGCCGAATTCGCGAGCACGCTGTCGGTGCGCGTGCTGTCGCGAACCTGGCAGATGCTGCTCAAGGGCATCCCGGAGGTGCAGTCTTCCAACCGCCCGGTCAGCGCCGCCGAGATGGTGCTGATCAGGCTGGCGCATGCCGCCGACCTGCCGACGCTCGATGAAGCTTTGAAATCGCTGGAAGGCGCCGCACCCGTGCCGAATGGCGCGCCGCGCGCCAACGGAGCGCCGGCCGGCAATGGCGGCGGCGCAAGTGCTGTGGCGCAGGCGCGTATGCCCAGCTCGAATGGCGGTGCGCAGACCATGCGGTTGGTCGAGGCTCAGCCGGCGCCCGCGGCTTTCGCTCCGGTGCCGGCGCCGGTCGTCGAAACTCCCGTCGTGCCGGTCAAATCGCTGGCCGACATTGTTGCGCTTGCCGACGCCAATCGCGACATGGCCTTCAAGGTGCTCGTGAAACGCTGCGTAAGGCCCGTGCGCATCGAGCCTGGCCGCATCGACGTCACCCTGACCGATGATGCGCCGAAGATGCTGCTCAACGACCTGACCGCGAAGCTGCGTGCCTGGACCGGGCGCAACTGGCTGGTCTCGCTGTCGAAGGAGAAAGGCGGCCAGACGCTGGCCGAGATGGAGACGACGAAGCGCGAGAACGCCTTCTCGGACGCCAGGAGCGACCCAACGGTTGCCGCCATTCTCGCCCGCTTTCCCGGCGCCAAGATCATCGACGTGCGCATTCCGGATGTGCCGGAAGTGGAAGAGAGCGAGGCCGACCTGCCGGTCGAGCCGGCCGCCGACGACGACGAGATTTGAAGAAATAAGAGGACGTTTGCGATGAAGGATCTTCTCGGCCTGATGGGCAAGGCGAAGGAAATGCAGGCCAAGTTCCAGGCCATGCAGGACGAGATCGCCACGCTGGAAGCCACCGGACAGGCGGGTGGCGGACTGGTCAGCGTGACGCTGACCGGCAAGTTCGAAATGAAGGCGCTGAAGATCGATCCGTCGCTGCTCAAGGACGACGAGGTCGAGATCCTCGAGGACCTGCTTTTGGCCGCCCACAATGACGCCAAAAATAAGGTCGAGCAGGTCATGCAGGAAAAGACCAAGGCATTGACGGCGGGTCTGCCTATCCCGCCCGGAATGAAATTGCCGTTCTGAGGCGGCTGCCGCCAGTTAATTGATTATGAACGAAAATCGAGCCCGGGCCGCTATATTAACCATTTTGCCGGCAATGCTCACGGGCTCATTTCGCGACATTCATAAAGTTTTACCCAAGTCCAGAGGTTGCTAACCATCTAGCCATCTTTTTGCCTGAAAGAGTCTCATTCTTGCCACATCTCGGGGCGGGCTGGCATCTGGAAATGAGGCTTTTTTGTTGATCGCGACGCGATGGAAGACGCCGCTGCTGCTTATCGGCATCGCCGCTTCCCCCTTGTTCCTGGCCGGCTGCAGCCAGACCGCTTCACATGGCATGTCGAGCCTGACCGACGCCGTCACGCCGAGCTTCTTGAGCTCGCGTTCCTACAAATACACGATGAAGGACAAGGAATGCCTGCAAAGGGCGATGTTCTTCGAGTCCAACCGGTCGAGCCGCGACGGCATGATCGCAGTCGGCACGGTCGTGATGAACCGGCTGCGCTCGGGTGAGCATGGCAGCACCATCTGCGAGGTCGTCGGCGAGAGGGGCCAGTTCGCTCCAGGCGTGCTGACGCGGCCGATGAATTCGAAGGCGCTGCCTGATGTCGAACTGGCCGCCGAGGCGGTGCTCAAGGGCGAGCGCAAGGCCAAGCTCAAGAACACGATGTATTTCCACACCGCCGGGCTGCGCTTCCCTTACAACAACATGCACTACACGATGGTGGCCGGCGGTAACGCCTTCTACGAGAAGCGCGGCCGCAACTGGCAGCCGCTGCCCGATGAGCCCATGGTCGCCATTTCCTCCGGCAAGTCGCAGAAGGTCGACCCTGCCGCTCCGGTGCTCGTTGCTTCCGCCGAGCCGGTGGTCAAGACCATCGTCCATGCCGATCCGGCCAAGCAGGCCGCAATGACCGCAGCCGCTGCCCCGGCCAGGACCGCGACTGTTCCGGACGAGCAGACCTATATGACGGCCTCCGTCGCGCCGGCGCAGAAATCCGGCCGCGTCACGGCGAAGCCGACGGTGGTGGCGATGCAGGAGCCGATGGAGGAGCCGGACGCCTCCCGTTTCGGCGGCACGCTTAAGGGCCGGTACGTCACCTCCGTTCCAAGCGCGCCGCAGGAAGCGGCGGTGGGATTCCAGTCGACGCCTGAGAACACCGATGCCATCGGCGCGCTGATCGTCAGCCAGAACCGGCCGCTCTAAGCCCGCTGAACCGCCCCTCTTCAACGACCCGCCATGGCCGCATGGCGGGTCGTGCGCCATTGCGGGCTGTTGCAAACCGCTCTGAAAAATCCTGGATCAGTTCACCGTTTCACGAAGCGGCGAACTGATCCCCTTTTCGTTCTGACGCAATTGCGGACGGAAAACCGCTTCGCACTTTTCCTGGAATTGCTCTAGATCAGAGCGATGTCGAAACGAATCGCCGGTCCAGAGATCGAACGCCTGATCCAGCTCCTGGCCAAGGTGCCGGGGCTCGGGCCGCGTTCGGCACGGCGCGCGGCCCTCCATCTCATCAAGAAGAAGGAGCAGCTGCTGCAGCCTTTAGCCGCTGCCATGGGCGAGGCGGTCGACAAGGTGCGCATCTGCTCGACCTGCGGCAATGTCGACACTTCCGACCCTTGCATGATCTGCACCGACCCGCGCCGCGACGCCGGCACGCTGATCGTCGTCGAGGACGTCTCCGACCTCTGGGCGCTGGAGCGCGCCGCCGCCATGAACGTGCGCTACCATGTGCTCGGCGGCGCGCTGTCGCCGCTCGACGGCATCGGCCCGGACCAGCTCAACATCCGCTCGCTGGTCGATCGCGTCGCCGGCGGCGAGGTGAAGGAGGTGATCCTCGCCGTCAACGCCACCGTCGAGGGCCAGACGACGGCGCATTACCTGACGGATCAGCTCTCGGGCTTCGAGGTCAAGGTGACCAGGCTCGCGCATGGCGTGCCGGTCGGTGGCGAGCTCGACTATCTCGACGAGGGCACGCTGGCCGCCGCGCTGCGATCCAGGACGGCGTTTTGAAGTTGGCGGGGAGGGGGACCTTGGAAGTGACAGCATTCCTTCGCGCCCCCCTCTGTCCTGCCGGACATCTCCCCCACAAGGGGGGAGATCAGATGTCACGCCGGCTTTCGCCAATCTCCAACGTCGCAGGAAGAGGCGGGGCGCCAAAACAGCCAATCTCCCCCCAAGTGGGGGAGATGTCCGGCAGGACAGCGGGGGGCGCGAAGGAACGCGGATTGTTCAAGTTGGCTGTCATTGCTTTCTTTGCAGCAATTGTTGGCTTCGTCCTCATTTCTCCCGCCTCCGCAGCCCCCATCGACGATCAATTCCAAGCCTGGCTGCAAAACGACCTCTGGCCCGAGGTCAAGGCCAAGGGCATCTCCAAAAAGACCTTCGACGCCGCCTTTATCGGCGTGAAGCCGAACCTGAAATTGCCGGACCTCGTCCTGCCCGGCGAGAAGCCGACGACGCCTGAGAAGCAGCATCAGGCCGAGTTCGGCCCGCCAGCCAACTATTTCGCCGAGAAGATCATCCGCGCCGTCACCACCGGCGGACGGACACGCGACAGCGCCAACGCCAGGGTGCTCGGGCTGATCGAGAAGCGCTACGGCGTGCCTGGCGAGATCGTGCTGGCGATCTGGGGGCGCGAGACCGGCTTTGGCGCGGCCAAGATGCCTTACGACGCCTTCGAGGTGCTGGGCACCAAGGCGTTCATGTCGACGAAGAAGGATTTCTTCCGCACCGAGGTGCTGGCGGCGCTCGAGATCGTCGAGCGCGGGCTCGCCCCGGTCAACGCGATGAAGTCGTCCTGGGCCGGCGCGCTTGGGCAACCGCAATTCATGCCGACCTCATTCCTCAAGCACGCCGTCGATTTCGACGGCGACGGCAGGCCCGACATCTGGAGTTCGACCCCTGACGTGCTCGCCTCGATCGCCAACTATCTCGTCCATTATGGCTGGGTGAGGGGTCGCGGCTGGGGCACCGAGGTGATCGCGCCGGCCAACGTCTCCTGCTCGCTCGAAGGACCCGATCAGGGCAAGAAGATTTCCGACTGGGTGGCGATGGGCATCAGGCGCGCAGACGGCAAAGCGTTCCAGGCCAGCGAGCTGAAAGCCGAGGGCTTCCTTCTGATGCCGGCCGGGCGCAGCGGCCCGGCCTTCATCGTCACGCCGAACTTCTATGTGCTGAAGGAATATAACACCAGCGACCTCTATGCGCTGTTCATCGGCCACGCCGCCGACCGCATCGCCAAGGGCGACGCCACCTTTGCCGGCAACTGGGGCCCGGTCGGCGATCTCCACCGGTCCGATATCGCTTCGCTCCAGCGGGCGCTGGAGGCGAAGGGCTACGACGTCGGCAGCGCCGACGGCCTGCCTGGCTTCAAGACGCGCCGCTCGATCGGCGTCTGGCAGGCGAAGAACGGCAAGGTCGCGACCTGCTTTCCCGACGCGAGCCTGGTTGCGCAGTTGAAGTAGCGGCGACGCCGGGTTCACAAAACCTGGCAAATTTTTCCGGATCGGTAGCTGCAATTAGCCGGCGCACGGGTCGACTCGTAACGGCCCGTTCTGGTCCAATACCTTATCTCGCAAAATGCGCGTTGCCTGCTCCAGCGCCGCCGAATAGGGTGTTGACCAACTGGACAAAAACCACGACGGTAAGTGGTCCAAGCCTCCGTCGGCTTCGCAAAGAATAATGCAGCCCTGAGCCGGGAACTCAGGTCAACAAAACAGGGAACGATCACCATGATGCTGGAAAAGTTTGCGCTCCGTAGCTTGCTTGCGGGTGCGGCGATGTCTGCGCTGCTGGCAGCGCCCGCCTTCGCGGTCACGCCTGCCGACACGCTGGTCGAAGGCTTCGCCATCGACGACATCATCTCGATGGATCCGGGCGAGGCGTTCGAGCTGTCGACCGCCGAGGTCACCGGCAACACTTATGATCTCCTGGTCCGTCTCGACCTCAGCGATACTTCCAAGGTCAAGGGCGACCTCGCCGAGAGCTGGAGCGTTTCCGACGACGGTCTGACCTACACCTTCAAGCTCAAGCCCGGCATGAAGTTCGCCTCCGGCAATCCGATCACCGCTGCCGACGTCGCCTATTCCTTCGAGCGCGCCATCAAGCTCGACAAGAGCCCGGCCTTCATCATCAACCAGTTCGGCATCAGCGGCGACAACGTCACCGAAAAGGCCAAGGCGGTCGACGACACCACCTTCCAGTTCGTCGTCGACAAGGCCTATGCGCCAAGCTTCGTATTGAACTGCCTGTCGGCCACCGTGGCATCGGTCGTCGACAGCAAGCTGGTCAAGGAACATATCGCGGCCGTCACCCCTAGCGCCGATTACAAATGGGACAACGACTTCGGCAATGCCTGGCTGAAGACCGGCTATGCCGGCTCCGGCCAATACAAGCTGCGCGAATGGCGCGCCAACGAAGCCGTCGTCCTGGAGCGCAACGACAATTACAACGGCGAGAAGGCCAAGCTCGCCCGCGTCATCTACCGCAACATGAAGGAAAGCTCGGCGCAGCGCCTGGCGCTCGAAGCCGGCGACATCGACGTCGCCCGCAACCTCGAGCCGAACGACCTCGACGCCATCGCCAAGAACGCCGACCTCACCACCACAAGCGCGCCGAAGGGCACGGTCTATTACATCAGCCTCAATCAGAAGAACGCGAACCTCGCTAAGCCGGAGGTTCGCCAGGCGTTCAAATATCTGATCGACTATGACGCGATGAGCTCGACGATCCTCAAGGGCATCGGCGAGATTCACCAGTCCTTCCTGCCCAAGGGCGATCTCGGCGCGGTCGACGAGAATCCCTTCAAGTTCGACGTCGCCAAGGCCAAGGAACTCCTGGCCAAGGCCGGCCTGCCGGACGGCTTCAGCGTGACCATGGACGTACGCACCGGCCAGCCGACGACCGGCATGGCGGAATCGATCCAGCAGACGCTCGGCCAGGCCGGCATCAAGCTGGAGATCATCCCGGGCGACGGCAAGCAGACGCTGACCAAGTACCGCGCCCGCAACCACGACATCTATATCGGCAACTGGGGCCAGGACTATTTCGATCCCAACTCCAACGCCCAGACCTTCGCCTCGAACCCGGACAATTCCGACGCGGCAAAGATCAAGACGCTCGCCTGGCGCAATGCCTGGGACATTCCGGACCTGACCAAGCAGACCGAGGCGGCGCTGCTGGAGAAGGATTCGGCCAAGCGCGCCGACATGTACAAGGACCTGCAGCAGAAGATCCTCGACACCAGCCCCTTCGTCATCATCCACCAGCAGCTGGAAGTGGCGGGCTTGCGCAAAAACCTCAAGGGCTTCGCGCTTGGCCCGAGCTTCGACACCAACTTCGTCGGCGCGGTCTCCAAGGAATAGCGTCTTCGGGCGCGCCGCGTGAGCGTAGCTGAAAACCAGGCGGCGGCAGGGCGCGGCAGCGCCCGTGCCGTCGCGATTTTATCATCGATTGGCCGCTTCCTGGTCATCGCGGTGACGACCTATCTCGGTCTCCTCGCGGTGACCTTTTTCATCGGCCGCGTCATTCCGATCGACCCGGTGCTGGCCGTGCTCGGCGACCGGGCACCGACCGCCGTCGTCGAGCGCACGCGCCGCGAGATGGGGCTCGACCTGCCGCTGATCCAGCAGTTCTACATCTATGTGAAAAGTGCGCTGAGCGGCGATTTCGGCACCTCGGTGCTGACCACCAATCCGGTGATGTCCGACATCCGCCGCGTCTTCCCGGCGACCATCGAGCTTGCAACGCTCGGCACCATCATCGGCGCCGTCATCGGCGTTCCGCTCGGCGTGCTGGCGGCGGTGCGGCGCGGCAGCCTCATCGACCAGATCGTGCGCATCATCGGCCTGATCGGCTATTCCGTACCGATCTTCTGGCTGGGGCTTCTCGGGCTCGTCCTGTTCTACGCCAAGCTGCAATGGGTCGCCTTTCCGGCTCGGCTCGATGTCGTCTACGAATACACTTTCACGCCGATCACCGGCTTTTATCTCCTCGATGCGGCGATGCAGGGCCAGTGGGATGTCTTCTACGACGCCTACCGCCACATCATCCTGCCGGCTTCGCTGCTCGGCTATTTCGCGCTCGCCTATATCAGCCGCATGACCCGGTCCTTCATGCTGAACGAGATGGCGCAGGAGTACATCGTCGCCGCGCGCGCCAAGGGCCTGTCGGAAACACGCATCATCTGGGGCCATGCGCTGCGCAACGCCGCGGTGCCGATGGTGACGGTGATCGCGCTCTCCTATGCCAGCCTGCTCGAAGGCTCGGTGCTGACAGAGACCGTCTTTTCCTGGCCGGGCATCGGCCTATACATCACCAATTCGCTGCAGAACGCCGACATGAACGCGGTGCTCGGCGGTACAATCATCATCGGCTCGGTGTTCATCGCCATCAACCTTCTGTCCGATTTGCTCTACCGGCTGCTCGATCCGAGGACCAAGGCCGGATGAGCAGAGGTATCGCACTTTCGGGCTTGGCTGCGGCCAATCACCCCCACTCCGGCCCTTCGGGCCACCTCTGTCCCTGCCCGGGAGAGAGGAAAAGCCGGTCGCACGCTTGGCGCCTTTCCTCTCCCCCGTCGAACGGGGGAGAGGTGGTCTGCGAAGCAGACCGGAGTGGGGGTCGACCGCTTCAAGAGGCATCGTCATGACCGCCTCCGACGCCGGCCCCCTCTCCCGTCGCGAATGGTTGCTCAGCGAGCGGCCGGCCTCGCGCATGCAGGCAAGGCTCGGCCGCGCCTATGTCGCGTGGCGGCGTTTTTCGGCCAACCGGCTGGCCCTTGTCGGCCTGCTGATCATCCTCGCGCTGGTGGCGGTTGCCGCCTTTGCCGATGTGCTGGCGCCCTATTCGCCGACCGTGGGTGACCTCAAGAATGCCCGCTTGCTGCCGCCGGGCGCCGCGCACTGGTTCGGCACCGACGACCTTGGCCGCGACATCTATTCGCGCATCGTCTACGGCTCGCGCTGGACGCTCTACGTCGTCATCCTGGTCGCCATCATTGCGGCGCCGATTGGTTTGCTCGTCGGCACCGTCGCTGGCTATTCCGGCGGCTGGACCGACGCAATCCTGATGCGCATCACCGACATTTTTCTCGCGTTTCCGAAGCTCGTGCTGGCGCTGGCCTTCGTCGCGGCCCTCGGCCCCGGCATTGAGAACGCGGTGCTGGCGATCGCCATCACCTCCTGGCCGCCATATGCGCGCATCGCGCGCGCCGAGACGCTGACGGTGCGCAACTCCGACTACATCAAGGCGGTGCAATTGATGGGCGCTTCGCCCTTCCGCATCGTGCTGCGCCACATCATGCCGCTCTGCATCTCCTCGCTGATCATCCGGGTGACGCTCGACATGGCCGGCATCATCCTCACCGCAGCCGGCCTCGGCTTCCTCGGCCTCGGCGCGCAGCCGCCGCTGCCGGAATGGGGCGCGATGATCGCGTCGGGCCGCCGCTTCATCCTCGACCAGTGGTGGGTGGCGGCAGCACCAGGTGCTGCCATCCTCATCGTCAGCCTCGGCTTCAACCTGCTCGGCGACGGACTGCGCGACGCGCTTGACCCAAGGAGCGGCGACCAATGAGCGCCGACAAGAGCACGCTTCTCGAAGTCGACGACCTGCGCGTCACCTTCCCGACCCGCACCGGCGTCGTGCAAGCGGTGCGCGGCGTCTCCTTCTCGCTCCGCCGCGAGCGGCTGGGCATTGTCGGCGAAAGCGGCTCCGGCAAGTCGCAGACCGGCCGCGCCATCATGGGCCTGACGCCGCCACAGGCGCGGGTTTCGGCGAACAAGCTCAGCTTCGACGGCATCGACCTGCTCTCGATTTCGCCCGGCCAGCGCCGGGCGCTGCGGGGCAACCGCATCGCCATGATCTTGCAGGATCCGAAATACTCGCTCGATCCGGTGATGACCATCGGCCGCCAGATCGTCGAGACGCTGCGCACGCACGAAAAAGTCTCCAAGGCCGAGGCGCGCGACCGGGCGCTGGAGATGCTGCGGGCAGTGCAGATCCGCGACCCGGCCCGTGTCTTCGATCTCCATCCGCACGAAGTCTCGGGCGGCATGGGCCAGCGCGCCATGATCGCCATGATGCTGATCGCCGGACCGGAGCTGATGATCGCCGACGAGCCGACTTCGGCGCTGGATGTCACCGTGCAGCTCGATGTGCTCAACATCCTCGACAGGCTGGTCGCCGAACGCGGCATGGGGCTGATCTTCATCTCGCACGATCTGCGCCTGGTCTCCTCATTCTGCGACCGCGTCGTCGTCATGTATGCCGGCAAGGTGGTCGAGCAGCTCAAGGCGTCCGAGTTGCGCGACGCCCGGCACCCCTACACGCGCGGCCTGCTCAACTGCATGCCCAGGATCGGCTTTGAACGTCATCCGCTGCCGGTGCTCGACCGCAAGCCGGAGTGGGCGGCATGACGGCAGCGCTTTCCGTCGAAGGTCTGGAAGTTGTCTTCGACCGCTTTCGCGCGCTGAAGGGCGTGAACCTCGAAGTCAGGGAAGGCGAATCCTACGGGCTGGTCGGCGAAAGCGGCTCCGGCAAATCGACGCTGCTCAAGGCCATTACAGGCCTTGCGCCGGTCGCGTCGGGCACGATCACCGTCAACGGCAAGACGCTGGGCAAAACCCGCGACAAGGCCTTTTACCGCGACGTGCAGATGGTCTTCCAGGACCCCTACGGCTCGCTGCATCCGCGCCAGACGGTCGACCGGCTGCTGCAGGAGCCTTTAGCCATCCACGGTATCGCCGATGGCGAGAAGCGCATCGAGCGCGCGCTGGAAGAAGTCGGCCTCGGCAACGGTTTTCGCTTCCGCTACGCGCATCAGCTCTCCGGCGGCCAGCGCCAGCGCGTCGCGATTGCCCGCGCGCTAATTCTCGAACCCTCGATCCTTTTGCTCGACGAGCCGACTTCGGCACTCGATGCTTCCGTGCAGGCGGAGGTGCTGAACCTGCTCGAAGAGGTACGCCGGCGACGCAAGCTCACCTTCCTGATGGTCAGCCACGACCTCGCCATCATCACCCATATGTGCGAGCGGCTGATGGTGATGCAGAACGGCGAGGCGGTGGAGACGCTGACTGCGAGCCAGCTGATCGGCCATCGCGTCAGCGAGGACTATACGCGCAATCTGCTGAGGGCGAGCGAGGGGTTTGTGAGGGTGTAACTCGCAATTGTCGAAGTCGAGTTCCTTCGCGCTCCCCTCTGTCCTGCCGGACATCTCCCCCACGGGTGGGGAGATTGGCTGTCATCACGGCTTTCGCCAATCTCCAGCGTTGGCGAGAGGGCGCGGCGCCGAGGCCGCTGATCTCCCCCCTTGTGGGGGAGATGTCCGGCAGGACAGAGGGGGCGCGAAGGAACTCGACCTTGCCTTAGGTCTCCGCAGCAACAACGGCGTCTTCCTGCGCGCCACCCCCCTCCCGCTTCGGCTCCTTGATCCTGAACCACGTCACATAGAGAGCCGGCAGGAACAGCAGCGTGATCGCGGTGCCCGCGATGATGCCGCCCATCATGGCATAGGCCATCGGGCCCCAGAACACTTCGCGCGCGATCGGGATCAGCGCCAGACTCGCCGCCGCGGCCGTCAGCGCGATCGGACGCATGCGGTGCTCGGTCGCCTCGATGACGGCCGCCCAGCGGTCTTTGCCCTCGGCGACGAGATCCTCGATCTGGACGATCAGGATGACCGAGTTGCGGATCAGGATGCCGATCAGCGCGAGCACGCCGAGGATGGCGACGAAGCCGAGCGGCGCGCCGCTGGGCACCAGAGCCGCCACCACGCCGATCAAACCGAGCGGCGCCACTGCCACCACCAGGAACAGGCGCTGGAAGCTCTGCAATTGCACCATGAGGATGGTCGCCATGATGAACAGCATCAGCGGCACCACGGCCGCGATCGGTCCCTGGCTGTTGGCGCTTTCCTCGACCGAGCCGGCCGTCTGCACCGAATAGCCCGGCGGCAGCTTGGCGATAAAGGTATCGACCGACGGCTTCAGCTCGTTGACGACGGTCGCCGGCAGCACGTCGCCGACCAGGCCGGCGCGCACGGTGATCGTCGGCGTGCGGTTGCGCCGCCACACCGTCGGCTGCTCGAGGTCATAGCGGAAGTTGGCGATTGCCGCCAACGGGATCGACTCCCCGGTGCCTGTCGGCAATTGCATGTTCTGCAGCGTCGAGATCGAGCTGCGGTCCGCCTCGCGCGAGCGCGCCACGACGTTGATCAGATAGGTCGCGTCGCGCACCTGCGTGATCGTCGAGCCGCCGACCGTGCTGTTCAGCGCGCTGGCTATATCGGAGGAGGTGATGCCGAGCTGGCGCGCCTTGTCCTGCAGCACGTCGACCCTCAGCACGCGCTGCGGCTCGTTCCAGTCGAAGGTTGGCGCGCCGAGCTTTGGATTGGCCGAGATGATGCCGGCAAACTCCTGCGCCAGCTCGCGCACGGTCTGGATGTCGGGTCCGCCGACGCGGTATTGCACCGGACGCCCCACCGGCGGCCCGAGCTCGAGCGGCTTGACGAAGGCGTCGGTGCCGACGAATTCCTCGCGCAGCAGCTTCTCCAGCGCCGGCTTGACCCGGTTGCGCGCCTCGATGCTCTTGGTGACGATGACGGTCTGGCCGAAATAGGGATTGGCCGGCTGTACGTCATAGGCAAGCAGGAAGCGCACCGCGCCCTGGCCGATATAGGACGAGAAGTGGTCGATGTCGGGATTGCCGACCAGCGCCCGCTGCTCGAAGCGCTCCATCTGGTCGCGCGTCTCGGCGATCGATGAATTCTGCGGCAGGTTCCAGTCGACGATCAGCTCCGGCCGGTCTGAGGGCGGGAAGAACTGTTGCTGCACAAGACCGAAGCCGGCGATCGATGCGGCGAACAGAAGCACGGTCGCGATGATGGTCAGCCAGTGGCGGCGCACCGACAGGACGAGCACGCGCCGGAACATCGAAGTGAAGCGTCCCGGCTGGTCGTGGTGCTTGGCCTTCATCGTCGCCGGCAGGATGGTGACACCGAGCAGTGGCGCGAACAGCACGGCGACAATCCACGACACCAGCAGCGACACCGCGATGACGACAAACAGCGTGAAGGTGTATTCGCCGGCAGCGCTCGAGTTGAGGCCGATCGGGATGAAGCCTGCCACCGTCACCAGCGTGCCGGTCAGCATCGGGAAGGCGGTCGAGGTATAGACATAGGTCGCCGCCTTGCGGAGGTTATCGCCGACCTCCAGCCGCGCCACCATCATCTCCACCGCGATCATGGCATCGTCGACCAAAAGGCCGAGCGCGATGATCAAGGCACCCAGCGAAATGCGCTGCAGCGAGATGCCGAGATAAGCCATGACCGTGAAGGTGATGGCCAGCACCAGCGGGATCGACAGCGCCACGACGAAGCCGGCGCGCAGGCCGAGGCTGATGAAGGAAACCGCGAGCACGATCGCCACCGCCTCGAACAATGCCCGTGTGAATCCCGACACCGCTTCCTCGACGATCACCGGCTGGTCGGCCACCAGATGCACGCCGACGCCCACCGGCAGGTCGGCCAGCACCTTGTTCATCTCCTCGTGCAGCGCCTCGCCGAACTGCAGTAGATTGGCGTTCGGCTTCATGCCGATGGCGAGTCCGATCGCGTCCTGGCCGTTGAAGCGGAACAAGGCCGTCGGCGGATCGACATAGCCGCGCGTGATCGTCGCCACGTCGCTCAGCCGGAAGAAGCGGTCGTTGACGCGCAGGTTGATGGCGCGCAGGCTCTCTTCCGAGGTGAACTGGCCGCCGACGCGCACGCTGACCCGCTCCGGGCCTGACTGGATGACGCCCGACGGCGTGATCGCGTTCTGCGCCTGCAGGCTGGCGACGATCTGTTGCTGGTTGAGGCCGAGCGCGGCGATCTGGCGGGAAGAGAATTCGAGATAGATCGCTTCGTCCTGGGCGCCGACAAGATCGACCTTGCCGGCGTTCGGCACCGTCAGAATCTTGGTTCGCACATCCTCGACATAGTCGCGCAGCTGGCGCGGCGTAAGCCCGTCGGCGGTGAAGGCATAGATATTGCCGTAGACGTCGCCGAAGCGGTCGTTAAAAAACGGCCCCTGCACGCCCTGCGGGAACTGCGACGCGATATCGTTGACCATGTTGCGCACCTGAAGCCAGGTCGGCACGACGTCGCGCGCCTTGGTGTTCTGCTTCAGGTTGACGAAGATCACGGTCTTGCCCGCTGTGGTGACGGATTTCGTGTAGTCGAGGCTGTCGAGCTCCTCGAGCTTCTTCTCGATGCGGTCGGTCACCTGGCGCACCGTCTCGTTGACCGAGGCGCCCGGCCAGTTGGCCTGGATCAGCATCGTCTTGATGGTGAAGGCGGGGTCTTCCTCGCGGCCGAGGTTGAGGTAGGAGGAGATGCCGGCCACGACGAAGACCAGCATGAAATACCAGACCAGCGAGCGGTGGCTGAGCGCCCAGTCGGAGAGATTGAAGCCTTTCATCAGACCCCTCCCTCCGGCACCTTGACTTTCTGGCCCTCGCTCAGGCTGTGCACGCCGGCGGTGACGATGCGCATGCCGGCCTCTAGCCCCGATGCCACCGTGAAGGTGCCGCCGCTCTTCGAGCCGACCTTGATCTCGCGCGCGCTCACGCTCGAGGACTGCGGATCGACGATCCAGACTTTCTCGGCGCCATCCTTTTCGAGCAGCGCCGATATCGGCAGCGTGATGGTCGGCGCAACCTTGGTCAAACGGGTCGCCGTGATCGTCGAGCCCAGCCGGAACGCCGGCGGCGGGTCGGTCAGCGTCAACCGCACGCGGCGGGTGCGGGTCGAACCTTCGGCCTGCGGCGCGATCTCGCGCAGCTTGGCTTCCGTCGTGATGGTGGGCAGCGACTGCAGGATGATCTGGAACGGCATGCCGACGGTGAGCTCGCCGGTCAACTGGTCGGGAATGTCGACCACCGCCTCGCGCGGATCGGTGCGCGCCACGGTGACGACGGTCTGCCCGGCCGACACCGTCTGGCCGACCTCGGCGCCGACCGCGGTGACGACGCCGTCGAAATCGGAAAACAGCCGGGCATAGCCGAGCTGCTCCTGCGACTTGGCCAAAGCGGCATTCGCCCGCTCGACCCCGGCCGCGGCCGCTTGCCTCGCCTGCTGCGCGGCATCGAAGACGGCTTGCGAGGTGTTGGCGGAGGCAAGCAACTGGCGCTGGCGGTCCTCGCTGGCGGCGGCATTGGCGAACTGCGCCTGGGCGTTCGACAAATCCGCTTTCGATGCCTGGACGGCGAGCTCGAGCGCCGTCGCATCGAGCGCCGCGATCGTCGTCCCCTTGGTGACGATGTCGCCGACCTTGACGTCGCGCGACACGACGCGGCCAAGCAGGCGGAAAGCAAGGTCGGCGCTGTATTGCGGTTCGACCGAGCCGGCGAAGCCGAAGGTCTCGACGGTCTTCGGTTCGACGACCATCGACAGCACCGGCCGGATGATCTCGGGTGGCTTCTCTTCCGAGCGCGAGCAGGCGGCAAGCGATGCGACGAACAGGAGCGCGGCAGTAAGCGGCAGCCGGTTCATTGGCTCACTCCTGCGATCTCGATCGTCTGGCCGGGACTGAGCAACTGCCCGCCCGCGGTGACCACGCTCTGGCCTTCTTGCAGCCCCTTCTCGACGACGACCACACCGGAATCGAAGGCGAGCACCTCGATCGGAGTCGTCGTCACCGCCTTGCTTGACGGATCGACGACCCAGACAGCCGGCTTGCCGGCGGTGGACGTCAGCGCCTGCCAGGGCAGCAGCACGGCCCTGACCGCCTTGGCGCTGACGGTGCCGATGACGGCGGCGCCCAGCGGCATGCCGGTGGGCGTGTCGGGGATGCCGACCTTGACCCTGATCGATCCCGACGCGGTGTCGACCGCCGGCGAGACTTCCCGCACCTTTCCCACTGCCCTGATCTGAGGGTCCGACAGCAGCGTGATCGTCACCGCCGGCGAAGAAGGTGTGCGGGCAACCAATGTTTCGTGCACGTTGAATACCGCATCGCGGTCGCCGTCCTCGGCGATGGTGAAGACGGTCTGCGCCGCCTGCACCACCTGTCCGGCCTCGACCTGACGCGCGGTGATCACGCCGGCGGCACCCGCCTTGAGTTCGGTGTAGGAAAGGTTCTCCCTGGCGTTGGCCAGAGCGCTTTGCGCGGCGTCGACGCTGCCTTGCGCCACTTTCAGCGTCTGGTCGGCGCTGTCGAAGTCGCGTCGGGTCGTGAAGCCTTGAGAAAGCAGCGTTTTTTGCCGTTGATAGGTGGCCGCGGCCTGGGTCAGCTGCGCCTGCGCGGCATCGAGGTCCGCCTGAGCCGAGCGCAGGTCGGATTCCTGTTCCTGTGGGTCGATGCGGGCAAGCACGGCGCCCTTGTCGACATGCTGGCCGACATCGACCAGCCGTTCGGCGACGCGGCCGCCGACACGGAACGACAGATTGTTGAGCGTGCGGGCCGCGATCACGCCGGTCAGCGAGGTCCTTGGCGCATAGTCTGCAAGCGCGACCGTCTGCGTAGTGACCTTCACCGGCAGCCTCTTTTCCGCAGCCTGCTGTTTCTGGCAACCGGCGACCGAAAGGGCGGCGGCGCAGGCCAACAACAAAAAGACGTTTGGACGAACTAAGGGCTGGAGCAGCGAAGACGGCAAGGTGGACGATGTCGCGTTCCTGCTCATGGTTCCCCTCGGCGGCACGTCGCGGATCAAAATGAGGATAGTCGATCGGCGGGAAAAGGAAATCATCTCTGCACGTTCATCGTCGGGCTGGTTAAGATCGGCCGGCGTTCGGGCAGGCCCAATCGACTGAGCCAATGTGCCGACTTGAGGAAAACCTGAAATAAGGTCAGAAGAGGCTTTGACGGCATCAAAAACAGAACGGGCGCCTGCCCGATGAGGGATGAGATGAAGAATTCAGCCATTTCCGAACGCAAGAACCAGTCGATCTCGCGCGGCGTCGGCATGACCACGCAGATCTACGCCGATCGCGCCGAGAATTCGGAAATCTGGGATGTCGAGGGCCGCCGCTACATCGACTTCTCCTCGGGCATCGCTGTGGTCAACACCGGCCATCGCCATCCGAAGGTGATCGAGGCGGTCAAGGCGCAGCTCGACCGCTTCACCCACACCTGCCACCAGGTCGTGCCCTATGAGAGCTATGTGCGGCTGGCCGAGCGGCTGAACGGCATGCTGCCCGGCAAGTTCGACAAGAAGACGGTCTTCGTCACCACCGGCGCCGAGGCGGTCGAGAACGCCATAAAAATCGCCCGCAACGCCACGGGCCGCCAGGCGGTCATCGCCTTTTCCGGCGGTTTCCATGGCCGCACCTTCATGGGCATGGCGCTGACCGGCAAGGTCGTGCCTTACAAGGTCGGCTTCGGCGCCATGCCGGCCGACGTCTTCCATGCGCCGTTCCCAGTCGCGCTGCACGGCGTTTCTGTCGCGGATTCGCTCGCCGCGCTCGACAAGCTGTTCAAAGCCGATGTCGATCCGGCCCGCGTAGCCGCCATCATCGTCGAGCCGGTGCAGGGCGAAGGCGGCTTCTACGAGGCGCCGCGCGATTTCATGACGGCGCTGCGCAAGATCTGCGACCAGCACGGCATCCTGCTGATCGCCGATGAGGTGCAGACCGGCTTTGCCCGTACCGGCAAGATGTTCGCCATGGAGCATCACGATGTCGCGCCCGATCTCACCACCATGGCCAAAAGCCTTGCCGGCGGCTTCCCGCTGTCGGCTGTCACCGGCCGCGCCGAGATCATGGACGCGCCCGGCCCCGGCGGGCTGGGCGGCACCTATGGCGGCAGCCCGATCGGCGTCGCCGCGGCCCATGCCGTGCTCGACGTCATCGAGGAGGAAAAGCTATGCGACCGCGCCAATGCGCTGGGCGCCAGGCTGAAGCAGAGGTTGGAATCGATCCGCGACGACGTGCCGGAGATCGTCGACATCCGCGGCCCGGGCTTCATGAACGCCGTCGAATTCAACGACGTCAAGAAAGGCCTGCCGTCGGCCGAATTCGCCAATGCGGTGAGGCTGAAGGCGCTCGACAAGGGCCTCATCCTGCTCACCTGCGGCGTCTACGGCAATGTCATCCGCTTCCTGTCGCCGATCACCATCCAGGACGGCGTCATGACCGAGGCGCTGGATATTCTGGAGGCATCGATCCGCGAAGTGCGGGCGTCTTAATCGAAATGGTCAGAGTGTCGGCTTCAACTATCCTTGGGCATTTTCCCTTCATCGAAAATGCCCTGGATGTCGCGTGAGCCGTGCAGAATGCGCTCAACACGCACGTCTTCGCCCTCGACGGTATAGAAGATGACATATCTCTGGAACGCGACGGAGCGCAGCCCGGGCCAGAGCTCCGAACGGGGAGCGCCACCACGCGGTGCATCCAAGATGGTGTCGCATCGCACTCGAAGTGCCGCTATCAAGCGGCGAGCGGCCGCCGGATTTTCAGCCTGGATATAATCGCCAATCTCTTCAATGTCCTGCACGGCGGCAGGCGCGAAACTGAGAGCCATTATTTACGGCTTTCAGCCGCGTATCTTTTCTCCAGCCGATCAAAAACGTCGTCGGCTGTAATAGCTGGTCCGCTCTCTACACCCTTGCGGATGTCCTCACGCAGTGCAGTAAGCTTCGCCTGCCGGTGCTCTTCACGTTCCTCCAGCAGGCGCAGGCTATCGCGCACAACTTCGCTTGCGCTGGCGTAGCGACCACTCTCGACAAGCTCGCGCACGAATGCCTCGTAGCGGGAGCCAATGCTGTAGCTTGCAGGCATGGAACAATCTTTCGCTCTATCCGAAATTATCAATTTATGATAAGTCGACGATGGGCTTTTGCCAAGGTTGGAAGCGGCCTCGCCTAGGGTCTGTTGAGATTCAGGTCAGGCCGCGCCGAAAATGGTGGCTTCCGAGAACCGGAGCGGAGCGTACTTTCTGTACGTGAGCCCCGGAAGCGCAGGAAGCCGCCGTTTGCAGGCCGGCCTCACCTGAATATCAACAGACCCTAAAACGCATTCCATTTCTGCTGACGGCCTGCCCGAGAGTGCGCCGTCAGGAACTCGGACTAGGCTGGAATATCCATCTTGGCGTGCAGTGCCCGTACGCCAGTCTATCGGCGCTGCGCTCGGCTTCGCAGAGCGGCGAAATAGTCGTCGTCAATCGGAGCCCCCGGCGCCGATGATGCGCCCTCGAGAAGCACGCCACGCAGAAGTTGACGATCCTGATCGTGGCGGATCAATTCACGCACATACTCGCCGCTCGCACCATAGCCGCGCTCCGTCACCTGCCGGTCGACGAAATGCTTCAAGCTTTCGGGCAATGAGATACTGATCGTGCTCATCCAGGCATTTTGTTGCGCATAGCAAAAATTGGCAATCTCTACGCGCTGGCCTTGGCTGGCTCCCTGTCCTGAAACGCCGCAAGCGCCGCCTTCAGCGCATCCGGCCCGCCTGCCACCGTCTGCGGCGCTGGCGAAAAACCGGCGCCGAGCATCTTGCGGCCAAGCATGTGGTCGGCCGGGCGGTTGACGGATTCGATGCCGAGCAGCCGGTTGCCGGCATAGTGGTAGATCGAGAACTTGTTGTCGGCGAGATCGCCCAGTACGACGTGGTGATCGCCGCCTTGCGTCAGCCCCACCATCTGCAGCTTCATGTCGCCGATATCCGACCAGAACCACGGCACCGCCGAGAAGGGCTCCGCATGGCCGAGGATCGTGCGCGCGGCAAGCCGCGCCTGGTCGGTGGCGTTCTGCACCGATTCCAGCCGTACGTCGGCGCCGGTGAACCAGTGCCGGTAGGAGGCGGCGTCGCCGACGGCGAGGATTTCGGGGATCGAGCTCTGCATATGCTGGTCGACGCGGATGCCGTTGCCGGTAGCTAAGCCGGCGGCTTCCGCCAATTCGACATTGGGCACCACGCCGATGCCGATGATCACCATTTGCGCCGGCAGGCGTTCGCCGCTCGATGTGATCGCGGCCGAGACGCGGCCGGCTTCGCCTTCGAGGCGGGAAACAGTGGTGCCGGTCAGGATGCGCACGCCCATCGCCTCGAGGCGCTGGCGCACATGGGCCGCGATCACCGGCGCAACGGCCCGGCCGAGCAGCCTGTCTACGGCCTCGACGACGGTGACCTTGCGGCCGGCCGCCCGTAGCGTCGCCGCGATCTCCAGCCCGATGAAGCCGCCGCCGAGGATCACGACGTCCTCGCTCTGCGCGCTGAGCTCGCGGATCAGCCGCGCGTCGGCCAGCGAGCGCAGCGACACCACGCCGGCCAGTTCCACGCCATCGAGCCTGAGCAGGCGCGGCCGCGAGCCGGTCGCGAGCACCAGCCGGTCGAAGGCAAGCGTTCCGCCGCCGGCGATCTCCAGCCTGCGCGCGCCGGTATCGATCCTGTCGATGCGCACGCCCGGTCGGTAATCGATGCTGTTGCCGGAATAGAAGGCTTCGCCGCGCAAAGGCTGCGGCTTCGCCTCGGCATCCTTGATGAAGGTCTTGGACAGCGGCGGCTTGTGATAAGGCAGCTCGTTTTCGTCGCCGATCAGGACGACCGGTCCGTGATAGCCTTCCTCGCGCAGGCTCGCGGCCGCCTGCACGCCGGCATGACCCGCACCGACAATGACCACCCCGTTCTTCATCGCAGTCCTTTTTGCCTTTGAAATCTAGGATCTTCCGCCAGGTGGCGATTGTCTGCCGCCGCCGCAAGAGCCATGGTCGGGGTCGCACCCAGAATGGCCGTCTGTCAATCCGGATGTTCGACAGTGCCATCGGCATAAAGTTGATAATTGCAGTTTAGAATAATTCTAAACTGTTGTTTCAATTGAATTTTCTCTGGCGAGCCAGTTGACTTCCAGCCGCTCCGCCGCTTTATGGAGGGCCGCGCTCCTAGCGCATTCCTTTGATGTCTGGGCCTTGAACCCTTTCGATTGGAGGCATTTCGGTGTCTTTTGCTGATTGGCCGCCGTCGCGCGGCGACCTTGCCTTTCCGGTCATTCGTGCTTGCGCTAGCGCCGCGCGCCGGCGGCCGCACGCCTATGTCATTGAATTTCTGAGGAGATGGGATTGATGAAAGCGATAATTTCGCCACGGATTGTTACGCCACGTTGGGGCAGCAGGCTGGCCGCGATCGGCGCCACCGCGGCGCTGACGGCCGCCGCGTTCGTGCTGCCGGCGAAGGCCGAAACCGACGCGAAGGCGGTCATCAAGACCTATGCCGACATTGCGCTGGCCAAGTATGAGGATTCGCTGACCACCGCGCAGGCGCTCGATAAGGCTGTCGATGCGCTCATCGCCACGCCCTCGGCCGAGACGCTCAACGCCGCTCGTGAGGCCTGGAAGGCGGCCCGCGTCCCCTACCAGCAGACCGAGGTCTATCGCTTCGGCAACAAGATCGTCGACGACTGGGAAGGCCGGGTGAATTCCTGGCCGCTCGATGAAGGCCTGATCGACTATGTCGCCAAGAGCTACGGCACCGAGTCGGACGAGAACGCGCTCTATACGGCCAATGTCATCGCCAACAAGGAGATCGAGATCAACGGCAAGAAGGTCGACGCCTCGAAGCTGACGCCCGAATTCCTCTCCGGCACGCTGCAGGAGGCCGGCGGCGTCGAGGCCAATGTGGCGACCGGCTATCACGCCATCGAATTCCTGCTCTGGGGCCAGGACCTGCATGGCACCGGGCCGGGCGCCGGCGAGCGTCCTTATACCGACTACGATCTCAAGAACTGCACCGGCGGCAATTGCGACCGCCGCGCGGAATATCTGAAGTCGGCAAGCGACCTTTTGGTCTCCGACCTGCAGGAGATGGTCAACAACTGGAAGGAAGACGGCGTGGCGCGCAAGAACCTCACCGACGGTGAGCCGAATGCCGGCATCTCCACCATCTTCACCGGCATGGGCTCGCTGTCCTACGGCGAGTTGGCCGGCGAGCGCATGAAGCTTGGCCTTTTGCTGCACGACCCGGAGGAGGAGCACGACTGCTTCTCCGACAACACCTACAACTCGCATCTCTATGACGCGATAGGCATCCGCGCCGCCTATCACGCCAGCTACACGCGTCTCGACGGCACCGTGGTGTCCGGCCCGTCGGTGGCCGATATGGTCAAGGCCGCCGATCCGGCGATCGACAAGGAGCTGTCGGACAAGCTCGACGTCACGGTCGCCAAGATGGAGGCGATCAAGGCGCGCGCGCTGGCCGGCGAGGCCTATGACCAGCAGATCGCCGAGGGCAATACCGAAGGCAACGCCACTGTGCAGGCGGCGATCGATGCGCTGATCGACCAGACCAAGTCGATCGAACGCGCCGTCGGTTCGCTCAAGCTCAACGCCATCGCCTTCGAGGGCTCCGACAGCCTCGATGCGCCGGATAAGGTGTTCAAGTAAGCGACGGTCCAGTACCAGCCACACGGCGCCGAATGGCGCCGTCAGCCAGAGCAAGTAAATGCTGATCTGCCATTGCAACATCATCACCGAAAAGGAGATCGAGCAGACGATCATCGGTCTGCTGGATGAAGATCCCTGGCAGCTTATTGTGCCGGCCAAGGTCTATCATGCCATGGGCAAGCGCGGTCGCTGTTGCGGCTGCTTTCCAAATGTGGTGGAAACGATCATTCGGGTCACCGAGAACTACCATGCCCGTTCAGAGGGGAGCGGCGTGGACATCGTTTCACACCTGGACCGCGTGAGAGGCTTGCGGGTCCAATACGGGAGCAGAACCCATGAAAGGCGAACCGCAGATCATCGAGCGGCTTAACGAAGCCCTGTTTCTGGAGCTTGGGGCCGTCAATCAGTACTGGGTCCACTATCGTCTGCTCGAGGACTGGGGCTACACGAAGCTGGCAAAGAAGGAGCGGGCGGAATCGATCGAGGAGATGCACCACGCCGACCGGCTGGTGGCCCGCATCATCTTTCTTGAGGGCCATCCGAACCTGCAGTCCGTCGCGCCGCTGCGCATCGGCCAGAACGTCAAGGAAGTGCTCGAATCCGATCTCGCCGGCGAGTATGACGCGCGCACCTCCTACAAGCGCTCGCGCGAGATCTGCCAGGAGGCAGGAGACTACGTGTCGATGAAGCTGTTCGAGGACCTTTTGTCCGACGAGGAGGGCCATATCGACTTCCTGGAGACGCAGCTCGACCTGCTTGCCTCGATCGGCGAGGAAAAATACGGCCAGCTCAACGCCGACTCGGCCAACGAGGCGGAGTAAGGACATGCGGGAATGCGGCGCCCCGTAAACCTTTTGCGCCGCACGCGGCGGGCCGAAGTTGATGGCCTGCCGCTCCAGGAGGACCTGCGATACCGGATTTGTCGCGGGGTTTTGCTCCTGCTGGCAATCATGCTTGCTACATCGACCTCAGCTGGCGAGCCGTCCGGTCTGCCGACCGGCCGCACCGATCTGACGCCGAAGGATCAGGCGCGGGTGCTGGCCGTCACCCGGCCGACCACGGATTTCTCCAAGCCCGAGCAGTTCGAGCTGATGCAGGGTGGCGCCGGCACATCGCGCAAGGACGTCAATCGCGACGTCTTCTCGCAGTCTTCCGCCAACATCACCTTCGAGGAACAGGCGACCTTCAAGCTCGGCAACGCGCTTTTCCGCAAGAACTGGGTGTCGTCGCCGTCGTCGACGCAGGCCTCCGACGGGCTTGGTCCGCTGTTCAACGAACGTGCCTGCCAGAACTGCCATCTGAAGGATGGGCGCGGCCGGCCACCGGAAGGCGGCATCGGCTCCACGTCGATGTTCCTGCGGCTGGCGCGCGATGCGAGCAATGCCGAAGAGAAAGCTGCGCTTGCCGACCACAAGGTGCTGAACTTCCCCGATCCGGTCTACGGCTCGCAATTGCAGGATCTTGCCGTTCCCGGCCTCAAGGGCGAGGGTCGGATGCGCGTCGAATATGCGCAAGAGAAGGTGGCGCTCGGCGACGGCCTCGTCGTTTCGCTGCGCAAGCCGATCTATGCGGTCGAAGGCCTGGCCTACGGCCCGCTCGATCCACGCACGACGCTCTCGCCGCGCCTGACGCCGCCGATGATCGGCCTCGGCCTGATCGAGCAGATCGCGCCCTCCGACATCCTCGCCCATGCCGATCCGGATGATCGCGACGGCGACGGCATTTCGGGCCGGCCCAACATCGTGCGCGACGCTTTGAGCGGCGAACCGACGCTCGGCCGCTTCGGCTGGAAGGCGCAGGCCGCGTCCATCCGTCAGCAGGCGGCCGACGCCTTTGCCGGCGATATCGGCATCTCGACGCCGGAGGTGCCGAAGCATTGGGGCGACTGCACACAGGCTGAGAAGGCCTGCCTCGCCATGCCGAACGGCGTGCAGCAGCGCCTGGGCGCGGCAGAAGCGCCGCCCCCGGTCATGGACCTCGTCACCTTCTATTCGCAGAACCTTGCCGTGCCGGCGCGGCGCGATATCGGCAGGCCTGACGTGCTCGCCGGCAAGAAGCAGTTCTACGAGATGGGCTGCATCTCCTGCCATACGCCGAAATTCGTCACCCTGCGCGGCAACAAGGCGCAGGCCTTCCAACTGATCTGGCCCTATTCCGACTTCCTGCTGCACGACATGGGCGAGGGTCTCGCCGACGGGCAGCGTGTCGGGGAAGCGAGCGGCAGCGAATGGCGCACCCCGCCGCTCTGGGGCATTGGCCTCACCGCGACGGTCAACGGCAACAGCTTCTATCTGCATGACGGCCGTGCGCGAACGCTCGCCGAGGCAATCCTCTGGCATGGCGGCGAGGGCCAGAAAGCGCGCGATCGCTTTGCCGGTGCTACTGCCGCCGACCGTGATGCGCTGATCAAATTTTTGGAGTCTCTCTGATGTCGAAACGCCTGGCAGCCGCGCTTGCCTTTCCCCTGTTTCTGGCCGCTGCATGGCCGGCCTCGGCCGCGGTCAAAGCCTCCGATGTCATCGGACGCGCGATCGACGGTTTTGTCCGCCCCGCCTATGCCAGCCTCAACGATCATGCCGCGGGCCTGACAAAGGCGATGCGCCAGCTTTGCGATGTCCCTTCCGAGCAAAATCTGGATGCGGCGCGCGCCGATTATTCGGCCACGGTCGACGCCTGGTCCGTGGCCGAGATCATCGCCTTCGGGCCGATCAAGGAAAACAACCGGCTGGAGCGCATGCTCTATTGGCCGGACCGCAAGAGCATCGGTCTCAGACAAGTGCAGGCGACGCTCGCCGCCAAGGACCCCTCCGCGACGGATCCGGCACAACTGGCGGGAAAGAGCGTCGCCATGCAGGGGTTGGGCGCGCTCGAATATGTTCTGTTCGGCGATGGCGCGGAGGTGCTTGCCAAAAAGGACGAACCCTATCGCTGCGCCTATGGCACGGCGGTCGCCGGCAACATCCAGGCGATCGCCGGCGAGGTCCGCGACGCCTGGAACAAGCCGGACGGCTTCGCCTCGCTCTGGGCCAATCCTGGACCGAAAAACCCGCTCTACCGCGACGGCACCGAAGCGGTGACCGAACTGGTCGGCGTTTTCATCAACGAGCTGGAGATGATCCGCGACGTTCGGCTCAAGGGTTTCCTTGGCGCCAAGCCGGACGCCGACAAGCCGAAGCAGGCGATCTACTGGCGCTCGCGGAACACGACGAACTCGCTGGCCGGAAACCTGTCCGGCATCGACCAGTTGTTCGAGGCCTCGACGCTCGGCGACGCGCTGCCCGCCGATGCGCGGTGGATGGCGGAATCCATCCACATCCAGCTCACCAATGGCGTGGCGACGGCGAAGTCCGTCACTGGCCCGATTGATAAGGCGCTCGCCGATCCGGCGCTGCGCGGCAACCTCGAGCATTTCGCGCTGATCACCTCCAGCCTCTCGACCCTGATCGGCACCAGGATGACCGCCGAGTTCGGCCTCACCGCCGGCTTTTCGTCACTCGATGGGGATTGATGCTGTGAGGACCTCACTCATCGACCGCCGCGATTTTCTGCGCGCCGCAGGTGCAGGCTTCGCCGCCGCCATGGCGCCGCGCGCCTGGGCGGATACGCTGGCAGTCGACGCCGTCTTTGCCACGGCCTTCGTCAAGCGCGGCGGCGGCTTCGGCGCCGCCGTGCTCTCCGAGGCCGGCAGGATCCTGCACACTGTCGATCTGCCGGACCGCGGCCACGACGTCACCTTCGATCCGGTGTCGAAGCGCTCGGTCGTCTTTGCCCGCCAGCCCGGCACCTTCGCGGTCGTCTTCGACCATGCCGGCCGCGAGAAGCCATTGACCATCGCCAGCGTCGCCGGTCGGCATTTCTTCGGCCACGGCGCGTTCTCGCCCGACGGCGCGCTGCTCTACGCCACCGAGAACGATTTTGACAACGCCGCCGGTGTCGTCGGTGTCTATGACGCGAAGGCGAAATTCAAGCGCATCGGCGAGTTCCCGACCTACGGCATGGGTCCGCATGAATTGCTGCTGCTCGGCGACGGCAGGACGCTGGCCATAGCCAATGGCGGCATCGAGACCCATCCAGACTATGGTCGCGCCGAGCTGAACATCGCGACGATGAAGCCGTCCTATACGCTGGTCGACCGCGTCACCGGCGACCTGATCGAGAAGCACGAACTGCCGCCGGCGCTGCACCAGCTCTCGATCCGCCACATGGACCGTGATCAGGCGGGCACCGTCTGGTTTGGCTGCCAGTATCGCGGGCCGGCGACCGACCGCCCGGCGCTGGTCGGTCGCGCCGCGCGCGGCAAGGAGCTAGAGCTTTTGGAGATGCCGCAGGACGTGCTCTCCGGCTTTCGCAACTACATCGGTTCGGTCGCCGCCAATCCTGCCGCTGGCACGGTCGCCGTCACCTCGCCGGAAGGCAATTCGCTGGCTGTGATCGATGCCGCCAGCGGGCGCGTGGTCGCGACCAGATCGCTTGTCGAGGTTTGCGGTCTCGCCCCGGACAGCGCCGACTTCATGGCGACGACCGGCGCCGGCGAGATCGTCGGCGGCGCCGGTGCCTCGCGTTCCGAGCCCGACTATGTCTGGGACAACCACATGCTGCGCATCGCGGCCACGGCGTGACAGCCGGCAAGGCTGGCCTTGGTGTTACGCGGAAGCAAAGCCGCTTAACATTTATGCGGCCTGGCCCTTGCAGTGGCCGGCCATGCCGGGCACAGGGAAGGCGTTTCGATCCAGTGCGTTAACCGGCCACATGAAGCTACCCGTATGAAGCTGCCTGCATGAAATTGCTTGCCATCGACTGCGCCGCCAATCTCTGTGCCGCCTGCGTCTATGACGCGGGCGCGGGCATCGAGCTTGGCCGGCAGGCGCTCGATCTGGGCAAAGGCCATGCCGAGCATCTGATGGCCGTCATCGAGACTGCCCTGAAGGCCAGCGGGATCGGTTACCGAGGCTTGGGTGCCGTCGCCGTCTCGATCGGACCGGGTTCCTTTACCGGCCTGCGCGTCGGCGTGTCCACCGCGCGCGGCCTGGCTTTGGCATTGAAGATCCCGGCCATCGGCGTGACGACACTGGAAGCGCTGGCGGCGGAAGCCGCGAATGCCTTTCCCGGCCGCCCCGTGCTTGCCGCGCTCGATGCCGGCCGCGAGGAGTTCCATGCGGCTCTTTTCGACAAAGCGTTAGTTTTGACTTACGGTCCCGCGGTGGCCACGCTTTCCGAAGCGGCCGCAATGGCAGTCAAGGCGATCGCGGTTCTAGCCGGCACCGCCGCGCCGCAGATTGCCGCGGCAGCAGGACCTGCCTTCGACATCGGGCCGGTCGCCGCCACGGCGGACATTGCGACCTACGCCAGGCTCGCCGCCGCCAAGGGACCAGGCGAAAAGCCGAAGCCGCTTTATCTGCGCGGTGCCGACGCCAAGCCGCAGGCTGGCTTCATTCTGCCGAGACAGGACCAGCCGAAAGGCCATGGTCCGGAAAAACAGGGCCTGAACCCCCAAAAGCGGGGTTCAGGAGAAAAAGAGTCCTGATGCGCATACCTTTTCTTCAGCCGCGTCGCAGGGACTATGCGCTTGAGCCGCTGACGGTTGCCGACAGTGCCTCCGTCTCGGTCTTGCACCGCGAGGATTTTGTCCGCCCCTGGACCGACGGCGAGTTCGCAGCACTCCTCGAACAGGACACCGTGTTCGGCTACGCCGCGCGCGAGACCGGGCAGGGAGCGAAGCCTCCGGTCGGCTTCGTGCTGGCGCGTCTGGCGGCCGGCGAGGGCGAGATACTGACAGTCGCGGTCGCTCGCGCGCATCGCCGCCAGGGGCTCGGCTGGCAATTGATGGACGCTGTGCTGCGCGAATTGCACGCGCAGCGCGCCGAGGCGCTCTTCCTCGAGGTCGACGAGACCAATGCGCCGGCGATCGCGCTCTACCGCAGGCTCGGCTTTCGCCAGGTCGGCCAGCGTCCGAACTACTACCGGTCGACCGAGCACGGCCCCACCGGCGCGCTTGTCATGCGCCGCGATCTTCGCTAGCCAGACCCGCGCATGATCCCGAAAATCGGGACCGATTTTCGGAAAGATCATGCGCCAAGTGAGAGTGTTACAGCGTCCTTTGCGCGCCCGCGAGGGCGCGCGGCGCTGTAATGGCTAGGGCCGGAGCGAATGATCAAGAAATTGCGGATTTTCCTGGCGTTCGGCCTCGTCGTCGTCGGCTCGCTGGTCATGGTGCCACTGCAGATACTGTCGATGAAGACCGGACTCTGGCCGGAGACGGTCGTTCTGAAAATCTGGCACCGCATGATCCTCAAGGCGCTCGGCATGCGCGTACACGTCAAGGGCGCGCTGTCCAAGGAGCGTCCGTTGCTCATCGCGGCCAACCACATCTCCTGGACCGACATCATGGTGCTCGGCTCCTTTGTCGATGTGAAGTTCATCGCCCGGGCCGACATGGAAGGCTGGCCGCTGATCGGCATGCTGTCCAAGCTGCAGCGCACCGTCTTCATCGAGCGCGACCGCAAGCGTACCTCCGGCGACCAGGCAAGCGAGATCGCCAGGCGCATGGCCAAGGGCGATGCGATGGTGCTGTTCGCCGAGGGCTCGACCGGCGACGGCAATCTCGTGCTGCCGTTCAAGAGCACTCTGTTCGGTGCGGCCTCGATGACGATCTCGGAAGGGGCTGCGAAACAGGTGTTCATCCAGCCGGTGGCGATTGCCTACACGCGGCTGCACGGCGTGCCGATGGGCCGCCGTCACCGGCCGATCGCCGCCTGGATCGGCGACCAGGATCTGATGCCGCATCTGAAGGGTCTGCTTGCCGAAGGCTCGCTGGATGCCGAAGTGCATTTCGGCGATCCGGTGCCGTTCTCCAAGGGTTCGAACCGCAAGGAAACGGCAAGATTGATGGAAGCGAAGGTGCGCGAGATGATGCAGGCCACGCTCGCCGATCCCGCTCCAAGCCGATGACTGCCCAGAATCGTCTGTTTTTTGTCACGGAAAGGCGTTAGAAGCCGCCCGATGGAATTGAACACGATCGAAAGCCACACCATCGGCACTGCGCCCGAGCACTCGGCCGGCGCCGCCCCGGCGGCGAAAAAGGTCTTCGTCAAGACCTATGGCTGCCAGATGAATGTCTACGATTCCCAGCGCATGACCGATGCGCTGGCCGCCGACGGCTATGTCGCGACCGACGCCGTCGAAGACGCCGATCTGGTGCTGCTCAATACCTGCCATATCCGCGAGAAGGCGGCCGAAAAGGTCTATTCCGAGCTTGGCCGCATCCGCGACATGAAGGCCGAGCGCGCCGAGGCCGGCCGCGAGTTGCTGATCGGTGTCGCCGGCTGCGTGGCGCAGGCCGAGGGTGCCGAGATCATCCGCCGCGCGCCCGCGGTCGATCTGGTCATCGGCCCGCAGACCTATCACCGCCTGCCCGACGTGCTGGCGAGGGTGCGCGGCGGCGCAAAGATCGTCGAGACCGACTACGCCATCGAGGACAAGTTCGAGCACCTGCCGCAGCCGAAGCGCGCCGAGTTGGCCAAGCGCGGCGTCACCGCGTTTCTCACGGTGCAGGAAGGCTGCGACAAGTTCTGCACTTTCTGCGTCGTGCCCTATACCCGCGGTTCGGAAGTCTCCCGGCCGGTGGCGCAGATCGTCGCCGAGGCCGAGCGTCTGGCCGAAGCCGGCGTGCGCGAGGTGACGCTGCTTGGCCAGAACGTCAACGCCTGGCACGGCGAGGGCGAGAACGGCGAGGAATGGGGGCTTGGCCGCCTGCTTTTCCGCCTGGCGGAAATCCCCGGCCTAGCCCGGCTGCGCTACACGACCAGCCACCCGCGCGACATGGATGACGAATTGATCGCCGCCCACCGTGACCTGCCCGCCTTGATGCCCTATCTGCATTTGCCAGTGCAGTCTGGCTCCGACCGGATACTGAAGGCGATGAACCGCAGGCACACGGCACGCGACTATCTGGCGCTCATCGAGCGCATCCGCGCGGCGCGCGGCGATATCGCCATGTCGGGCGATTTCATCGTCGGCTTCCCCGGCGAGACGGAAGAGGATTTCGAGGCGACGCTCGAGCTGGTGCGCGACGTGAACTACGCCTCTGCCTTCACGTTCAAATATTCGCCGCGCCCCGGCACGCCGGGCGCCGAGATGGACGGTCACGTTTCCGAAGCAGTGAAGGACGAGCGGCTGCAGCGCCTGCAGGCGTTGATCAACGAGCAGCAGCAGAATTTCATCGCCAGCCTGGTCGGCCGCACGGTCAGCACGCTGATCGAGAAGCCGGGCCGCCGCCCTGGTCAGAAAGTCGGCCGCTCGCCCTGGCTGCAGCCGGTTATTGTTGACGACAAGGCCGGCGGAATCGGTGACATTATCGATGTGCGAATCACGAAGACGGGCCACAACAGCCTGTTCGCCGAGTTGGCCTGATGCATGTCGCCCAAAAGTGCTCGCGGTTTTGGGACAACGACATGCATAGCCACAAGCCTCGGCAGATGAGGAGAGACGGTTGAGCGCTGCTGAACTGAAGAATCCGCCCCAGAACCAGGCATCCGGGGCCTCCGACATGGCGCACATCGTACTGACCTTCGACAACAACAAGCTTGCCAGCGCCCTTTACGGCCAGTTCGACGAGAACCTGGCCAGGCTCGAGCAGAAGCTCGGCGTCGACATCCGCTCGCGCGGCAACCAGCTCACGATCAAAGGCTCGGCCCTCGCGGCCGAGCAGGCGCGCCGCGCGCTGGATACGCTCTATGGGATTTTGCAGAAGGGCGTCGATATCGGCCAGTCCGACGTCGACGGCGCCGTGCGCATGGCGATCGCCGCCGACGACCAGCTGACGCTGCCGACCATGGAGCGCAAGGGCAAGGTTTCCGCCGCCCAGATCGCGACGCGCAAGCGCACGATCTATGCCCGCTCGCTCAACCAGGACGCCTATATGCGCGCGCTGGAGCGCTCCGAGATGGTGTTCGGCATCGGCCCAGCCGGCACCGGCAAGACCTATCTGGCGGTGGCGCACGCCGCGATGCTGCTCGAGCGCGGCATGGTCGAGCGCATCGTGCTGTCGCGCCCGGCGGTCGAGGCCGGCGAGCGGCTGGGCTTCCTGCCCGGCGACATGAAGGAGAAGGTCGATCCGTATCTCAGACCCCTCTACGACGCGCTCTACGACATGATGCCGGCCGACAAGGTCGAGCGAGCGATCGCCGCCGAGGTCATCGAGATCGCGCCTTTAGCCTTCATGCGCGGCCGCACGCTGGCCCATGCGGCGGTGATCCTCGACGAGGCGCAGAACACCACGCCGATGCAGATGAAGATGTTCCTCACCCGTCTCGGCGAGAACTCGCGCATGATCGTCACCGGCGATCCGACGCAGATCGACCTGCCGCTCAACACCAAGTCGGGCCTGGTCGAGGCGCTGCGCATCCTCGACGGCGTGCCGGGCATCGTCACGGTCCGCTTCAACGAAGGCGACGTCGTGCGGCATCCGCTGGTTGCCGAGATCGTCAAGGCCTATGACCGTGACGGCAAGCTGGCCAGGGGTCTCGGCGCCGAAAGCTGATCAAAGGCTCCATGGCTGAAAATCCAGCATCCAGCGGCGGGACGCCGGTCGATATCGATATTTTCGTCGAGGCCGGCGGCTGGCCCGCGGAAGCCGAGCTGGAACACCTGGTCGATCGCGCCGTCGCGGCCGCTTTTGCCGAAACCGGCGCGAAGGGCGCTTCGGAGCTCAGTATCGTTTTTTCCGACGATGCCCATATCCAGACCCTCAACGCCGAATGGCGCGGCAAGGACAAGCCGACCAACGTCTTGTCTTTCCCGGCTTTTTCCTTCCCGAAAGGCGGCGAGCTGCCGCCGATGCTGGGCGACATCGTGCTGGCCTCCGAGACCGTGGTCCGCGAGGCCGCACTGGAAGACAAGCCGCTGGCGAACCATATCACCCATCTCGTCATCCATGGCCTGCTGCATCTTCTGGGCCATGATCACGAGACCGACGCCGAGGCCGAGGAGATGGAAGCCATCGAGCGCGCAGCGCTTGCGAGGCTTGCCATTCCCGATCCCTACGCGTAACAAAAAAGACCAATTGACCTGATGGCGATGAACGACAAACCAGAAACTGCCGCCCGTCCGGACGCCGGCAGTGCGACCAAGCCTTCCGAGAAGTCGGAAGAGGGCTCCAGTCCGAGTATTCCGACCGGCAGCGTGGCCGCTGAGCCTTCGCATGCCGGTCCTTCGCTCTTCGATCGCGTGCTCGGCCTGTTCCGGCACCGCAACGGCACCAATTTGCGCGAGGAGATCGCCGGTGCGCTTGCCGAGACGGCGAGCGATGCCGAATCCTTCTCGCCCGGCGAACGCGCCATGCTCAACAACATCCTGCGGCTGCGCGAAGTGCGCGTCGAGGATGTGATGGTGCCGCGCGCCGACATCGAAGCGGTCGAGATCACCACCAATCTTGGCGATCTGCTTGGCCTCTTCGAACAATCCGGCCATTCCCGCATGCCGGTCTATTCCGAGACGCTCGACGACCCGCGCGGCATGGTCCACATCCGCGACGTTCTTGCCCACATCACCAAGCTCGCCCGCGTCAAGAAGGGCCGCGCGAACAGGAAGACCCAGGCGCCGACCGTTCTCGATCTCGCCCAGGTCGATCTTGCCCGCACCATCGGCGACCTCGACCTGATCCGCCCGGTGCTGTTCGTGCCGCCGTCGATGCTTGCTTCCGACCTGATGGGACGCATGCAGACGACGCGCACCCAGATGGCGCTGGTCATCGACGAGTATGGCGGTACCGACGGCCTCGCCTCGCTCGAGGACATCGTCGAGATGGTGGTCGGCGACATCGAGGACGAGCACGATGACGACGAGCCGATGGTCACCCAGACGGGCGACGGCGTGTTCGTTGTCGACGGCAAGGCCGAGATCGACGAGGTCGCCAAGATGATCGGCGAGGATTTCGCCGCCGGCGAGCATGGCGAATATGTCGACACCATCGGCGGCATGATCTTCAACACGCTCGGCCGCGTCCCGGCCCGGGGCGAAGTGGTGCAGGCCATACCGGGCTTCGAGTTCCATGTGCTCGACGCCGACCCGCGCCGCGTCAAGCGGGTGCGCATCGTGCAGAGCCCGAAAGGCGAACGGCAGCGCCGCCGCGCGGCGCGCACCGAGCAGGCCTGATATTTTCGCTCATGCCGGTCGACGACCCGTTCAAGCACACAGTCGTCGGTTCCGGCGTCTTCTATCGAAATCCACGCGCGGCCCTGGTCTGGCTTCAGGCAGCGTTCGGCTTCGAGCCGAGCATGGTCGTGAGCGATACCGATGGACGGCTTGTCCATGCCGAAATGCGGTTCGGCGACGGCTACATCATCGTCGATTCCGAATGGGCCGAGCACATCGCCAGCCCGGCTTCGGTCGGCGGCAAGAATACCCAGTCGGTCTACATCCGTTTGAAGGAAGACCTCGACGCCCATTGCGAAAAGGCGCGCGCGGCAGGGGCGGAAATTCTCGAAGAACCCACCGACTATTTCTACGGCGAGCGCCAGTATCGCGCCCGCGATCCCGAAGGCCATGTCTGGACCTTCACGCAAACCGTGCGCGTAGTGTCTTGGGAAGAGGCCGAGCAACTGAGCGGCTTGCGCATCGAAGGCTGGCACAGATAGCGCGACCGTGAATTAGGTGGCACTCATCCGGGTTTGGAGCAGGCGGCGCGGCCTGTTAAATCTCTGGCTCCCTGATTCGCGCGACTTGGGAAGCTATATGCAGCGCTTTGCCGGCCGGATAATTCTGCTGTGGGGGTGGCGGCGATCGCTGGTGGCGTTTTTCGCGGGCGCGCTCGCGGTTCTCGCTCAGGCTCCTTACGATTTCTTCGCCGTCTGCTTCGTCTCGTTTCCGGTGCTTGTCTGGCTGCTCGACGGCGCGACCGGCGAGGCCTCCGACGGGTGGCTGAAGCGCCTGAGGCCGGCCTTTGCCATCGGCTGGTGGTTCGGCTTCGGCTATTTCCTCGCCGGCCTCTGGTGGATCGGCCAGGCACTTCTGGTCGAGGCCGACAACTTTGCCTGGGCCTTGCCCTTCGCCGTGGTCGGCATCCCCTTGGCGCTTGCCTTTTTCTACGGCTTTGCGGCGGTCGTGGCGCGGCTTTTCTGGAGCAGCGATATCGGCCGCATAGCAGCGCTTGCCTTCGGCTTCGGCCTTGCCGAATGGCTGCGCGATTTCCTCTTCACCGGTTTTCCGTGGAATGCCGTCGGCTATGCCGCGATGCCGGTGCCGATCCTGATGCAGAGCGTGTCGGTGACCGGCATGATCGGCATGAACGCGCTCGCCGTCTTCGTCTTTTCCTTGCCCGCTCTTGTCGCCGCGCGCCGGCATCTCAGGCTCGGCCTTGCCCTGTTCGTCATCCTCGTCGCCGCCGATGTCGGCTTCGGCTATTTCAGGCTTGCCGCCCCGGCCGAGCCGGCCACCCGCTCGATCGATGTTCGCATCGTCCAGCCCGCCGTCGATCTCAGCGAGAAATGGGATGCCTCGGTGCGTGACCGCATCTTCGCCACGCTGCTGGGCATATCGGGGAAAGCGCCGGAGCAAGGCCATGCCAAGCCGCAGCTGATCCTGTGGCCGGAAACATCGGTGCCGTTCCTGTTCACGGAGCGTCCGGACGCGCTGACGGCGCTGGGCGATATGCTGGGCGACGGCCAGATGCTGATCGCCGGCGTCGTGCGCGAGGAGGGTGGCGCGGGCACTGCCGGCAGCCGTTATTACAATTCCGTGGTGGCGATCAACGACAAGGGCGAGATCACTGACGCCGTCGACAAGGTGCATCTGGTGCCCTTCGGCGAATATCTGCCTTTTGCCGGTCTGTTCGAGCGTTTCGGCATCGGCCAACTCGTTGCCGGGCCGATGAATTTCGCCGCCGGCAACCAGCGGCATCCGATCACGACGCCGAACGGCCTGCGAGCGGTTCCCTTCATCTGCTACGAGGTCATCTTTGCAGACCTTGTGGCGGCTGACGCAGCGTCGTCTGAACTTATTGTGAACGTCACCAACGACGCCTGGTTTGGCGACACGCCAGGCCCGTACCAGCACTTCAGGCAGGCGCAGGTTCGCGCGGTGGAGAACGGGTTGCCATTGTTGCGTGCGGCCAACAACGGCATCTCCGCCGTTGTCGATTCGCGCGGGCGCATCGTCGATGCCCTAGCGGTCGACGCGCGCGGCGCCATCGATGCGCATGTGCCGATTTCTGGGCGCGCCCTCCTGCCCGCCGACCAGCGGCGCATTAACGGATTGCTGATCATGTTGCTGTTTGCCCTGACGGCCTTCACATTGAATGTAAGGCAGCGGCTACGGGTGAATTGACAGTCGGCACATTAGAAACTCATACTGTAACGCCTAAAATTTTCTCGAAGTCGGCTGGAGGGGTCTGTTGGGGCAGGTGGCTCCGGCTTCGTTTGGGCGGGAAAAATAGAAAAAGCCGGAAAAATTCGGCGAGGAAAAAATGACAGAAGAGAACAAGAAGAAGCCGAATCCGATCGACATCCATGTCGGGAGTCGTATTCGGTTGCGTCGCAATATGCTTGGAATGAGCCAGGAAAAGCTGGGTGAAAATCTCGGCATCACGTTTCAGCAGATACAGAAGTACGAAAAGGGGACGAACAGGGTCGGCGCCAGCCGTCTGCAGGCGATAGCCTCCATCCTGAGCGTTCCCGTCGCCTTCTTCTTCGAGGACGCCCCGGGTCAGGAGGCCGGGGCCGGCAATCGAGGATTCGCCGAGGACGCCTCGATGGCCTTCGCCATCGAATTCTGCGGCAGCCCGGAGGGGCTTCAGCTCAATCGCGCCTTCGTCAAGATTCCGGACGTCAAGGTGCGGCGCCGGATCATCGATCTTGTGAAGTCCCTTTCGCCGGACGATGCCGAGTGATTCCAGGCTCCTGTCGCCGGCGGTGCCCTGCCGCCGGTGGCACAAGCCGATTGTGCCGATATTCATGCCAGATCCGTCGCGCCGCTTGACGAGTGGCGCCCGGCACCGCTAACACGTGGCGCGCCAAAATCGGCAGCTTGCCGATCTTTTTTCAAGAGGGGACACCCGTGACGCGGCAGAACTATCTCTTCACCTCGGAATCCGTCTCTGAGGGCCATCCCGACAAAGTCTGTGACCGTATCTCCGACGAGATCGTCGATCTCGTCTATCGCGAGGCCAAGAAGACGGGCATGGACCCGTGGAAGGTGCGCGTTGCCTGCGAGACGCTGGCCACCACCAACCGCGTCGTCATCGCCGGTGAGGTCAGGGTTCCCGACACGCTGCTGAAGAAGGACAAGGCCGGCAACATCCTCAAGGATGCGTCGGGCCACCCGGTCGTCAATCCGACCAAGTTCAAGTCGGTCGCCCGTAAGGCGATCCGCGAGATCGGTTACGAACAGGCGGGCTTCCACTGGAGGACGGCCAAGATCGAGGTGCTTCTGCACGGCCAGTCGCCCGACATCGGCCAGGGCGTTGACAATGCCGCCGACCGTCAGGGCGAGGAAGGTGCCGGCGACCAGGGCATCATGTTCGGTTACGCCTGCCGCGAGACGCCGGACCTGATGCCGGCGCCGATCTATTACAGTCATAAGATCCTCGAATTGCTTGCCGCCGCGCGCCATGAAGGCAATGGCGAGGCCGGCAAGCTCGGCCCGGATGCCAAGAGCCAGGTCACCGTGCGCTATGCCGACGGCAAGGCGGCGGAAGTGACGCAGATCGTGCTTTCCACCCAGCATCTCGATTCGAGCTGGGATTCCAAGAAGGTTCGCAAGGTCGTCGAGCCTTACATCATCGAGGCGCTTGGCGATCTCAAAGTCGCCGAAGACTGCAACTGGTACATCAACCCGACCGGCAAGTTCGTCATCGGCGGACCCGACGGCGATGCCGGCCTCACCGGCCGCAAGATCATCGTCGATACCTATGGCGGCGCAGCACCCCATGGCGGCGGCGCCTTCTCGGGCAAGGACACCACCAAGGTCGACCGCTCGGCCGCCTATGCGGCGCGCTACCTCGCCAAGAACGTGGTGGCGGCCAAGCTCGCCGACCGCTGCACCATCCAGCTCTCCTACGCAATCGGCGTCGCCCAGCCGCTGTCGGTCTATGTCGATCTGCACGGCACCGGCAAGGTCGACGAGGCCAGGCTCGAGGAGGCGCTGCGCACGGTGATGGACCTGTCGCCGTCCGGCATCCGCCGTCACCTCGACCTCAACAAGCCAATCTACGCCAAGACCTCGTCCTATGGCCATTTCGGCCGCAAGGCCGGCCGCGACGGTTCCTTCTCCTGGGAGAAGACCGACCTCGCCAAGGCGCTCAAGGACGCGGTTGCCGATGCGATTGCCGCCTGACGGCGTCGCCAAGCGTATCCATGGAGCCAAACGACAGGCCGAGCCGCGCGACCGAAGCTTTCTTCGGCCGCCGGCACGGCAAGGCTATTCGCCCGCAACAGGCTGCGGCGCTTGAAAGTGGCCTGCGCGCCTACAGGCTCGACCTGACGGCCGAGGTGCCGGCAGATCTCAAGACGCTGTTCGAGGCGCAGGTTTCTGCCCTTCAACTCGAGATCGGCTTCGGCGGCGGCGAGCATCTCTTGCATCGCGCGACGGAAGCGCCGGCGACCGGCTTCATCGGCGTCGAGCCCTTCGTCAACGGCATGGCCAAGATGATGACGGCGCTCGATAAGCGCCCGCTCGCCAATCTGAGGGTCTATGACGACGACGCCACGCGCCTGCTCGACTGGCTGCCGCCGGCCTCGCTCGACGGCATCGACCTGCTTTATCCCGATCCCTGGCCGAAGAAGAAGCACTGGAAGCGGCGCTTCGTCAGCCCGGCCAATCTCGACCGGTTCGCCCGGGTGCTGAAGGCGGGCGGCCGGTTCCGCTTTGCCTCCGATATCGACAGCTATGTGAACTGGACGCTGCTTGCCTGCCGCGCCCACGGCGCCTTCGCCTGGCAGGCGAGCGAGTCTGCCGACTGGCACCGGCCCTATGAGGGTTGGCCCGGCACGCGCTATGAAGCCAAGGCCATCCGCGAGGGAAGGCGGCCTGCCTATCTGACCTTTATCCGGAAGTAGCCCGGAAAATCTCGGAAGGGCCGCAAAGTGCCCCAGTCGTCCCACCGCTAAGAAGCTCGATGGCGGCGGTCTCCATGCCGCGCTGTTTCGCGTCGAGGCGGCGCGGCTTGGGCCGGCCTCGATGGTTCGCCGTGATGTATTGCCGTTAGCGCTACAAATCTCTATGTTTGCCGGCAAGGAGACAATTATGGCCACGGTCGAACGCAAGGAATACCCGATCTCGATGCGCCTGCCGGAAGCGGACGTGGCGATGATTGATCGTGCCGCCACTCTCCGCGGCCGGTCCCGTACGGACTTCGTGCGCGATGCCGCCGTGCGCGCGGCCGAGGATGTATTGATGGACAACCGTCTTGTCCGCATGAGCCCGGAAGGGTTTGCGGAATTTATGGAGGTTCTGTCGGCCCCGGCCGCTCCGGTCCCCGATTTGGTGGAATTGGCAAAGCGGCCCGCGCCTTGGGAAGCTGGTTACACAACGAAGCGCTAAGCCGTGGCCTTATCGGCTCCCGAACCGCTTACCGCAGCCCACGACGTTTCCGGATTTTCCTGCGGGAAACCGACGCTTGATCACTGGCTGAAAACGCGCGCGCTCTCCAATCAGGAGAAGGGCTTTACGGCCGTCCTCGTTGTCCATGAAGCCAGCCGCGTGGTCGGATACTATGGTTTGGCGCCCACGGCCGTCGTGCCGTCGATCTTGCCCCGGTCAATCCGCACAGGCCAACCGCCCGATCCGGTGCCCTGTCTCCTCCTCGGCCAGCTTGCGACCGATGCCGAATGGGCGGGGCGCGGCATCGGTACTGGCTTGGTGAAGCATGCCCTTCAGCGCTGCGTCCAGGCCGCGGAGCTGATTGGAGGGCGCGCGCTGATGGTCAATGCAATCGATGAGGACGCGGCGCAATTTTGGCAGCGGCGGGGATTTCTCCCAACAAAAGACGATCCATTTGTCTTGTTTCGTTCGATTGCAGCAATTGCGGCGTCGCTGCTGGAAGCGCGGAAGTAAGGCAGAGGCGCTGCGCGCGGCGAGGTCGGGACGGTCAGGGTTCCGTCCACCGCTTTAGAAGCGGCCGATCTTGTCGAAGGCGGTGGGGTCGATGCCGAGCTTCTTCAGATCGCCGCGGCGCGGCTTGCGGCCGGCCTCGACGGCGCGCGATGCGGCTGCGGCGCTGCCGAATGTGTTGAAGAAATCACCGATGACGAAAAACAATCCACGGTCCATATGATTACCTTCGCGCGCCACCGGGCGCGTCCTTTTGGCGCTGCAACATAGATGGTCACGACACATCGGTTTACAAAGGACTGCATGGCCGCCATGCGCGGCGCGCAACGCAGCTCAAGCGGGTTCTGCCTCGAGACATGCAGAATTGACGAACCAATTTGGTTCCACCACATTCATAGTGAACCAGAATGGAGACAGGATGATGGGTGCCTTCACCGTGCGGCTCCCTGATGAGACTGTCGCCAAGCTCGACCAACTGGCCGAAAAGGTGGATCGCTCTCGTTCCTACGTCGCGGCTCAAGCGATCGAAGACTACGTCGCCAGGGAAGAATGGCAACTTGCCGAGATCGAGGCCGGCCTTGACGAAGCCGATCGCGGAGAATTTGCGAGTGAGAAGGATTTGGCCGGCGTCATAGCGAAATACGTCAAGCCGCCCTACGGACGATGAAGCCGATCCGCTGGACCGAGCGCGCCGTGCGTCGTCTCGACCAGATTGGCGCTTTCATCGAAAAGGACAATCCAACAGCCGCGGCCCGGGTCGTTGCCCGTATCGTTTCCTCTGCGGACAATCTCGCCGAGCAACCCGCTATGGGCGGGTCGGGCGGGTGAAAGGGACACGAGAACTGGTCCTGGCAGATATCCCATACATAATTCCCTGCCGTGTTGTCGGCGGCGAGATCGAGATACTCACCGTGATGCATGCGGCCCAACGATGGCCGCGCCAGTTGTAGACACCGCCGCAGGCCTTTGCCTACAGTGCGCCACCGTGAGGCTTGAAACGCCGGCCGGGATCGTCTATATCAGGCTCAAATTCTTGGTCGGTATGACGAAGAGTGGGTCCACCCGGTCCCGCTCTTTTTTATTACCTGCCGGCCGGAGCGACGAAGCGACAGGAAACTCATGACCGCAGCGGCAAGCCAAGCCGACGACCGTATCATCCGCGAAAGCGGCATCGATGCGCGCATTGCGATGATCGTGCAGCCGGTGCTCAAGGCCATCGGCTTCCGCCTTGTCCGGGTGCAACTGACGGGGCAGAACGGGCTGACGCTGCAGATCATGGCCGAGCGCGAGGACGGCACCATGACCGTCGAGGATTGCGAAGAGGTCAGCCGCGCGGTGTCGCCGGCGCTCGATGTCGAAGATCCGATCGAAAAGGCGTATCATCTCGAAGTGTCGTCGCCGGGCATCGACCGGCCGCTGGTGCGCAAGTCGGATTTTGCCGCCTGGACCGGCCATTTGGTCAAGATGGAGACCTCGGTCCTCATCGGCGACCGCAAGCGCTTCAAGGGCAAGATCGCCGAGGCGGACGCCGACGGCATCCTGCTGGAGCGCGACAAGGCGGCCTATGGCGAAGAGCCGACGGTGCGCGTGCCCTATGACGCGATCGCCGAGGCGCGGCTGGTGCTGACCGACGATCTGATCCGCGAGGCCCTGTCGAAGGACAACAGGGCCCGCAAGGAAGCAAAGAAACGCCGGGGCGAGGCGGAAGATGCCGCCGCCGGCGAAGAAAATGAAACCGAACAGGAAAGTTGATTGAGCTTTCGGGCTGCGTGCCTGGAGCGAAGTCGGGAGAAAGACAATGGTTGTAAGCGCCAACAGGCTTGAACTGCTGCAGATCGCCGATGCGGTCGCGCGTGAAAAGTCGATCGACAAGTCGATCGTCATCGCCGCCATGGCCGATGCGATCCAGAAGGCGGCGCGTTCGCGTTACGGTCAGGAAACCAATATCCGCGCCGACATCAACCCCAATACGGGCGAGATGAAGCTGCAGCGCCTCATGGAAGTGGTCGAGAAGGTCGAGGACTACGCGACGCAGATCGCTCTTTCCACGGCGCGCGAGCGCAACCCCGATGCTCAGCTCGGCGATTTCATCGCCGAACAGCTGCCGCCCATGGATTTCGGCCGCATCGCCGCCCAGTCGGCCAAGCAGGTCATTGTCCAGAAGGTGCGCGAGGCCGAGCGCGATCGTCAGTATGACGAGTACAAGGACCGTATCGGCGAGATCGTCAATGGCACCGTCAAGCGCGTCGAATACGGCAACGTCATCGTCGATCTCGGCCGCGGCGAGGCGATCATCCGCCGCGACGAGCTGATCCCGCGCGAGAACTACAAATATGGCGACCGCGTCCGCGCCTATGTCTATGACGTGCGCCGCGAGCAGCGCGGCCCGCAGATCTTCCTGTCGCGCACGCATCCGCAGTTCATGGCCAAGCTCTTCACCATGGAAGTGCCGGAAATCTACGACGGCATCATCGAGATCAAGTCGGTCGCCCGCGATCCGGGCTCGCGCGCCAAGATCGCCGTCATCTCGCGCGACTCCTCGATCGATCCGGTCGGCGCCTGCGTCGGCATGCGCGGCAGCCGCGTCCAGGCGGTGGTCGGCGAATTGCAGGGCGAGAAGATCGACATCATTCCGTGGTCGCCTTCGGCCGCCTCCTTCATCGTCAACGCGCTGCAGCCGGCGGAAGTCGCCAAGGTGGTGCTCGACGAGGATGCCGAGCGCATCGAGGTGGTGGTGCCGGACGACCAGCTGTCGCTGGCCATCGGCCGCCGCGGCCAGAATGTGCGCCTTGCCTCGCAGCTCACCGGTTGGGACATCGACATCCTGACCGAGCAGGAAGAGAGCGAGCGTCGCCAGAAGGAATTCGTCGAGCGCTCGGCGCTGTTCATGGAGGCCCTCGACGTCGACGAGATGGTCGGCCAGGTGCTTGCCTCCGAAGGCTTCACCAGCGTCGAGGAAGTCGCCTATGTCGATTCGGGCGAAATTTCCTCGATCGACGGCTTCGACGAGGACACCGCCTCGGAAATCCAGTCGCGCGCCCGCGAATATCTGGAGAAGATCGAGGCCGAGCATGACGAGAAGCGCAAGGCGCTCGGCGTCCAGGACGAGCTGCGCGAGATCCCCGGCATCACCACGGCCATGATGGTGACGCTCGGCGAGGACGGCGTGAAGACGATCGAGGACTTCGCCGGCTATGCCGCCGATGACCTGATCGGCTGGAAGGAGCGCAAGGACGGCGAGACCAAGGTTTATCCCGGCGTGCTCGCCGATCACGGCGTCTCGCGCGCCGATGCCGAAGAGATGGTGCTGGCCGCTCGCAAGAAGGTCGGCTGGATTTCCGAGGAAGAACCGGCCGCTGAAGACGCCGCGGCCGGCGAAACCGTCGGTGCGTGAGGTGACTACCAATCGCAGGGTCCGTGGACGAGATGAACGATCGCACCTGCATCGTCACGCGCAGGCAGGCCGAAGCGGATGAGCTGATCCGCTTCGTCGTCGGCCCGGATTCGGCCGTCGTTCCGGACATCAAAAGGAATCTGCCCGGCCGCGGTTGCTGGGTCACCGCTGATCGCCTACATATCGACAAGGCGGCGGCGAAGAACCTGTTTGCCCGCGCCTTCAAGGCGCAGGTCGCGGTTCCCGCCAATCTCGCCGATATGGTCGACGGGCTGCTTTCCCGATCCGCTCTTGGCATGCTGGGTCTTGCTCGCAAGGCCGGAGCGGTCGTTCTCGGCGCCGCCAAGGTAGAGGCTGCCGTGCGCGACGGGCAGGCGCTCTTTGTGCTGCACGCGACCGAAGCCTCGGACGATGGCGTCCGCAAGATCACTCAGGCGCGGCGGGCGACCGTCCATCTCGGCGGCCCCGCCATCCTTGCCTACAAACTTTTCCCCGAGGCCGAGTTGAGCTTGGCATTGGGGGGCACAAATGTGATACATGCTGCCGTCCTCGCGCAGGACGCGGGTAAGGCGGTTGAGAAGCGCATGGTTGCGCTCGACCGGTATCGGGGCGGAACCCCGGACGATTTGGCAATGCTTGCGGCCGTTGCTGACGAAGATGATGCCGCAGAGGATATGGAATGAACGACACGAAATCGGGCGATGACAAGACGTTGAGCGTTACGCCGAAGAAGACCTTGACGCTGAAGCGCCCGGGCCTCGAACAGGGCACCGTGCGCCAGAATTTCTCGCACGGCCGCACCAAGTCGGTCGTGGTCGAGACCAAGAAGCGCAAGTTCTCGCTGCCAGGCGACAAGCCGGAGCCGGTGGCGCCGTCCGTCTTCACGCCGAAGCCCGCAGCCGCGGCACCCGCGCCCGCCGTGCAGGAAACGCCGAAGGCGCCGCCCCCGCCGCCGGAACGCTCCGGCATGGTGCTGAACGAATTGTCGCGCGGTGAGATGGAAGCGCGCCGCAGGGCGCTCGAGGGCTCCAAGGCGCGTGAGATCGAGGATCGCCAGCGCGCCCAGGAAGAGAGCAAGCGTCGCGCCGAGGAAGAAGAACGCCGCAAGCGCGAGCGTGAGGAATCCGCGCGCCGCCAGGCGGAGGAAGAAGCGCGCCTCCAGGCCGAGGCCGAGTCCCGCCGCCGCGCCGAGGAAGAGGCCCGCCGCCGCGCGCCGTTGGCAGCCGATCTCGCCACCGCCGACGACGAGGAGGAGGCCAAGCCGAGGCGTATCGCTGCTGGTGCTGGTGGAGGCGCCGGTGCGCCCGCCCGCCGTCTCGCCACGCCCGAAGTGGCGCGTCCGGCCAAGCCCACCAAGGGCGAGGAAGACCGCCGCCGCGGCAAGCTGACGCTGAACTCTGCGCTTTCCGACGAGGACGCGCGCGGCCGTTCGCTGTCGTCGATGCGACGTCGCCAGGAGAAGTTCAAACGCGCGATGCACAACGAGCCGCGCGAGAAAGTCATGCGTGAAGTGATCCTGCCCGAAACCATTACCATCCAGGAATTGGCGCAGCGCATGTCCGAGCGCGCCGTCGACGTGGTCAAGTTCTTCATGAAGCAGGGCCAGATCTTGAAGCCGGGCGACGTCATCGACGCCGACACGGCCGAACTGGTCGCTTCCGAATTCGGCCATACGGTTCGCCGCGTTGCCGAGTCGGACATCGAAGAAGGCCTGTTCAACATCGCCGACCGTGCGGAAGACCTGGTGTCGCGTCCGCCGGTGGTGACCATCATGGGCCATGTCGACCACGGCAAGACCTCGCTGCTCGACGCCATCCGCAACGCCAATGTCGTCTCCGGCGAGGCCGGCGGCATCACCCAGCACATCGGCGCCTACCAGGTCGAGAAGAACGGTCAGAAGATCACCTTCATCGACACGCCCGGCCACGCCGCCTTCACGGCGATGCGCGCCCGCGGCGCCCAGGTCACCGACATCGCCGTGCTGGTGGTGGCGGCCGATGACGCCGTGATGCCGCAGACGATCGAATCGATCAGTCACGCCAAGGCGGCCGGCGTTCCGATCATCGTGGCGATCAACAAGATCGACAAGCGCGACGCCGACCCGCAGAAGGTGCGCGCCGAACTCCTGCGCCATGAAGTGTTCGTCGAATCGATGGGCGGCGAGGTGCTGGACGTCGAAGTGTCGGCGACCAAGGGCACCAACATCGACAAGCTGCTCGAGACGATCCTGCTGCAGGCCGAAATCCTCGACCTCAAGGCCAATCCCGACCGGACCGCCGAAGGCGCCGTCATCGAGGCCAAGCTGGACAAGGGCCGCGGTCCTGTCGCCACCGTGCTGGTGCAGACCGGCACGCTGATGCCGGGCGACATCCTGGTCGCCGGCAACGAATGGGGCCGTGTCCGCGCGCTCGTCAACGATCGCGGCGAGCATGTGCCGGAAGCACCACCGGCAATGCCGGTCGAGGTGCTTGGCCTGCAGGGCACGCCGCAGGCGGGCGACCGCTTCGCCGTCGTCAACAACGAGGCGCGGGCGCGCGAGATCACCGAGTATCGTCAGCGCCTGGCGCGCGAGAAGGCGGTGGCCAAGCATGCCGGCCAGCGCGGCTCGCTCGAGCAGATGATGTCGCAGTTGCAGACGAGCGGGCTCAAGGAGTTCCCGCTGGTTATCAAGGGCGACGTGCAGGGCTCGATCGAGGCGATCAATGCCGCGCTCGAAAAGCTCGGCAACGACGAGGTGCGCGCGCGCATCGTCCACGCCGGCGCCGGCGGCATCACCGAAAGCGACGTCTCGCTCGCCGAGACCTCGGGTGCGGCGATCATCGGCTTCAACGTCCGCGCCAATGTGCAGGCGCGTGCGGCCGCCGCCGCCGCCGGCATCGAGATCCGCTACTATTCGATCATCTACAACCTCGTCGATGACGTGAAGGCGGCGCTCTCCGGCATGCTCTCGCCGGAGCGTCGCGAGACCTTCATCGGCAATGCCGAGATCCTCGAGATCTTCGACATCACCAAGGTCGGCAAGATTGCCGGGTGCCGTATCACCGAAGGCAAGGTCGAGCGCGGCGCGGGTGTGCGCCTGATCCGCGACAACGTCGTCGTCCATGAAGGCACGCTGAAGACGCTCAAGCGCTTCAAGGACGAGGTTTCGGAAGTGCCGGTCGGCCAGGAATGCGGCATGGCCTTCCAGAACTACGAGGACATGCGCGTCGGCGACGTCATCGAGTGCTTCCGCGTCGAGATGGTGAGCAGGACGCTCTAAATTCGGATATACTTGCCGAAATGACCCCGGGCGGCGGCCGAAAGGCTGCCGCCAGACCCTCATGCATATTGAGACATGTGGCGCGGTCCCATCCCGCGCTTCACGATTTCAGGACCGAAGAAAATGTCCCGTTCGACACAATCAGGCCCCTCCCAGCGCATGCTGCGCGTCGGCGAGCAGGTGCGCCACGCGCTGTCCGAAAGCTTGCAGCGCGGCGAGATCATCGATCCGGTAATCGAGAACAGCGTCGTCTCGGTCTCCGAGGTGCGCATGTCGCCCGATCTCAAGATCGCCACCGCTTTCGTCTCGCCGCTCGGTGCCGGCGATGCCGGTGTCGTGGTCGAGGCGCTCAACAGGCACGCGAAATTCATCCGCGGCCGCGTCTCCGGCGCGCTGAGGCAAATGAAGTACATGCCGGAGTTTCGCTTCCGGCTCGACACGTCCTTCGACAATTTCGCCAGGATCAACGAATTGCTGAAGTCGCCCGAAGTCGCGCGCGACCTCGATGACCAGAACAAAAACAACGACAAGGACGAAAACTAAGTGGCGCGGCGCGGCAAGAAGAAGGGGCGGCCGGTTTCCGGCTGGGTGGTGCTGGACAAGCCGGTCGGCATGGGCTCGACCGAGGCGGTCTCCAAGATCAAATGGCTGTTCCAGGCGGAGAAGGCCGGCCATGCCGGCACGCTCGATCCGCTGGCCTCCGGCATGCTGCCCATCGCGCTCGGCGAGGCGACCAAGACCGTGCCTTACGTGCAGGATGGCGCCAAGGTCTACCGCTTCACCGTTGCCTGGGGCGAGGAGCGCTCGACCGACGACCTCGAAGGCCCGGTGACGGACAGTTCCGACCGGCGCCCGGCCGAGGCGGAGGTAAGGGCGCTGCTGCCGAAATACACCGGCGTCATCATGCAGACGCCGCCGCAGTTCTCAGCCATCAAGATTGCCGGCGAACGCGCCTACGATCTCGCCCGCGACGGCGAGACGGTCGATATCCCCGCCCGCGAGATCGAGATCGGACGCCTGGACATCGTCGAGCATGCTGCCGACAAAACCGTCTTCGAGGTCGAATGCGGCAAGGGCACCTATGTGCGCTCGCTGGCGCGCGACATGGGCCGCGATCTGGGCTGTTTCGGCCACATCGCCGAACTCCGGCGCGTCGAGGTCGAGCCTTTCACGGCAGAGGACTTTGTCACCGTCGCCGAACTCGAAGCGGCGCGCTTTGGCCACAAGACCGATGAGAATTCGGGCGAAGAAGCCGAGACTCCAGTCGATTTCGGCGCCATCGACGCGCTGCTGGTCGATACCGCGGCAGCCCTCGACTGCCTGCCGCAGGTCGCGGTCAGCGACGACGCGGCGACGAAGATCCGCCTTGGCAATCCCGTCATCATTCGCGGCCGCGACGCGCCGGTCGAGGCTGAGGAAGCCTGCGCCACCGCGCGCGGCAAGCTCGTCGCCATCGGCGCCATCGAGCAGGGCATGTTCAAGCCCAAGCGGGTCTTTGTCGGTTGACGGTGCTCGGCTACAGCAATTCCAGGAAAAGTGCGTAGCGGTTATCTGCCCGGAATTGCTAAGAAACAAGACCAAATCGGTTCGAGTTTGCGCCCGAGGATCCTATGGCAAAGGCTGATACCGTCAGGACACGGGCGCCGCTGAAAACCCGCCGGCCGCCGGTCGGCGCTTCGCCTGGCACGCTGATCGCCGATCCGGCGGCGCGGCGCAGCGAGCTTCGGATGACGCTGATCTCGCCCGAAAAATTCAAGACCATCGACAATGCCAGCATTGACGATCTCAACACCCACTGCGACCGCTGGCCGGTCGTCTGGCTGGATTGCACCGGGCTTGCCAACATCCCGCTGATCGAGGAGATCGGGCGGATCTTCAACCTGCATCCGCTGGCCCTGGAGGACGTCGTCAACACCGGTCAGCGGCCGAAGGTGGATTTCTTCGAGGATCATGCCTTCGTCGCCATGCGCATGATCGACGACGTCACCGCCCATCGCTACGAGCAGATCGCGGTGTTTTTCGGCAAGAACTTCGTCGTCACCTTCCAGGAGCGCGAGGGCGACCCGTTCGATCCGGTGCGCAAGCGCATCGCGGCGGCCATGCCCAACCGGCTGCGCTCGCGCGGCGCCGACTATCTGGCCTATGCGCTGATCGATGCCATCGTCGACAGCTATTTCCCGCCGATCGAGGCGGCGAGCGAACAGGTTGACGGCATCGAGGACCAGATGCTGAACACGCCGCACAAGCATCAGATGCGGCAGTTGCATGAGTTGCGGCGCGACGCCAACGTGCTGAAGGGCGTGCTGTGGCCGATGCGCGATGCGCTGGCGACGCTGATCCGCAACGACGTGCCTTTCGTGAAGGCCGAGACCAAGATCTTCTTCAACGACACGCTCGACCATTCGCTACGGCTGATCGAGCTGGTCGAGAACCAGCGCGACATGCTGACCGGCCTGATCGAGATGCACCTGTCGCTGACCCAGGCGCGCACCAATGACGTGATTTCCTATCTGACGATCGTCTCGGTGATCTTCATGCCGCTCACTTTCCTCGTCGGCGTCTGGGGCATGAACTTCGAGCCGGAAAGCTCGCCCTGGAACATGCCGGAGCTGAAGTCTTATTACGGCTACCCGGCGGCTCTGTTGTTCATGCTGGTCGTCGCTGTCGGGCTCGTAGCCTTCTTCAGGTGGAAGAAGTGGCTGTAGCCCAAAGCAACCCTCTGTTTTTGCGACAAGACCTGCGACAAGCCGGCTTGACAATTGGGCTGGTGTTTTGCCGGAAATTGCACTATATGCGCCGCAGCTTCGCGCCTTGACGCGTTGCTTGCACCGGCCCCTGCTGGACGACATCCCGGCTGAGGGCGTCCCGTTTCCTCGAACAGATAAGGAAAAACACGATGTCGATTACTGCCGATCGCAAGAAGGAATTGATGACCGAATTCGCAACCGCCAAGGGCGATACCGGGTCTCCGGAAGTCCAGGTTGCCATCCTTTCCGAGCGCATCAAGAACCTGACGGAGCACTTCAAGGACCACAAGAAGGATAACCATTCCCGCCGTGGCCTGCTTGCTCTCGTCTCCCAGCGCCGCAGCCTGCTTGATTACCTCAAGCGCAAGGATGACGCGCGCTATCAGACGCTGATCGACAAGCTCGGTCTGCGTCGCTGACGAATTGACCGGCGGGCTCTCTCTGCGGAGGGCCCGCCGGTCGCGCATTGGCGCATCGGATGGTCCGGTGTTCCGATGCTGAAACGAAATTTGCATTCGCGCATGGCGCGTTCCGGAAACAAGGGTTTTCGGCGTCATGCGCAAGGCCGGCCCGACCGGTCGGCCAGACCCGGTTCCGGGAGTGCAGAGGGCAACTCGGAACCGCCCATGGACGGTCATGGGGCAGGATTGCAGGATGCTCGCTCGGCTGTTGCCGGACCTATCGAGCTTCCCGTTGTCTTGCCCGTGGCTGCCCGAAGGAAGCCAGGGAAGGGATGATCCGCGACCGTTGAGACGGCGTGGCCCTTTCCGCATATGAAGGACAAGATATGTTCAATCATCACAAAGTGGAAATCGAATGGGGCGGCCGTCCGCTCATCCTGGAAACCGGCAAGATCGCGCGCCAGGCTGACGGCGCTGTGCTCGCCACCTATGGCGAGACCGTGGTTCTCGCCACCGTCGTTTCGATGAAGGAGCCGAAGCCCGGCCTCGACTTCTTCCCGCTCACCGTCAACTACCAGGAAAAGACCTACGCCGCCGGCAAGATCCCTGGCGGCTATTTCAAGCGCGAGGGCCGTCCGAGCGAGAAGGAAACGCTGGTTTCCCGCCTGATCGACCGCCCGATCCGCCCGCTCTTCGCCGACGGCTACAAGAACGACACCCAGATCGTCGTCACTGTCGTCCAGCACGATCTTGAAAACGATCCGGACATCCTGTCGATCGTCGCCACCTCGGCCGCGCTCACGCTCTCCGGCGTGCCCTTCATGGGCCCGATCGGCGGCGCCCGCGTCGGCTACATCAACGGCGAGTATGTGCTCAACCCGCATATCGACGAGATGGAGGAATCGAAGCTCGACCTCGTCGTCGCCGGCACCGCCGACGCCGTTCTGATGGTCGAATCCGAGGCCAAGGAACTCAGCGAGGACGTGATGCTCGGCGCCGTCGTGTTCGGCCACAAGAGCTTCCAGCCGGTGATCGACGCGATCATCAAGCTGGCCGAGGTCGCCGCCAAGGAACCGCGCGACTTCACTGCGCCGGACTATTCCGAGCTCGAAGGCGAGATGCTGAAGATCGTCGGCGACGAGCTTCGCGAGGCCTACAAGATCACCGACAAGCAGTCGCGCTACGCCGCCGTCGACGCCGTCAAGGCCAAGGTCAAGGCAGCCTTCGCGCCGGCCGAAGGCGAGGAAGCCAAATACTCTTCCGAGCAGATCGGCAGCGTCTTCAAGGAGCTCCAGGCCAAGGTTGTGCGCTGGAACATCCTCGACACCGGCTCGCGCATCGACGGCCGCGACCTGAAGACCGTTCGCAAGATCGTCTCCGAGGTCGGCGTGCTGCCGCGCACCCATGGCTCGGCGCTGTTCACCCGCGGCGAGACCCAGGCGCTGGTCGTCGCCACGCTCGGCACCGGCGAGGACGAGCAGTATGTCGACTCGCTCACTGGCATGTACAAGGAGAAGTTCCTCCTCCACTACAACTTCCCGCCCTATTCGGTTGGCGAGACCGGCCGCATGGGCTCGCCGGGTCGTCGCGAGATCGGCCACGGCAAGCTTGCCTGGCGCGCGATCCGCCCGATGCTGCCGTCGGCCGAGCAGTTCCCCTACACGCTGCGCGTCGTCTCGGAGATCACCGAGTCCAACGGCTCGTCCTCGATGGCGACCGTCTGCGGCACCTCGCTGGCGTTGATGGATGCCGGCGTGCCGATCGCCAAGCCGGTGGCCGGCATCGCCATGGGCCTGATCAAGGAAGGCGAGCGCTTCGCGGTGCTCTCCGACATCCTCGGTGACGAGGACCATCTCGGCGACATGGACTTCAAGGTCGCCGGCACCGCCAACGGCGTCACCTCGCTGCAGATGGACATCAAGATCGATGGCATTACCGAGGAGATCATGGGCATCGCGCTCGGCCAGGCCAAGGACGGCCGCCTGCACATCCTCGGCGAGATGGCGCATGCCATCTCCGGCGCGCGCGCCGAGCTTGGCGAGTTCGCGCCGCGCATCGAGGTCATGCACATCCCGACCGACAAGATCCGCGACGTCATCGGCTCCGGCGGCAAGGTGATCCGCGAGATCGTCGAGAAGACCGGCGCCAAGATCAACATCGAGGATGACGGCACGGTCAAGATCGCCTCGGCCAACGCCAAGGAGATCGAGGCGGCGAAAAAGTGGATCCACACCATCGTTGCCGAGCCGGAAGTCGGCGAGATCTACGAGGGCACCGTCGTCAAGACGGCCGACTTCGGCGCCTTCGTCAACTTCTTCGGCCCGCGCGACGGCCTCGTCCACATCTCGCAACTCGCCAATGAGCGCGTCGCCAAGACCTCCGACGTCGTCAAGGAAGGCGACAAGGTTTGGGTCAAGCTGATGGGCTTCGACGAGCGCGGCAAGGTCCGCCTGTCGATGAAGGTCGTCGACCAGGCGACCGGCAAGGAAATCGTCCAGGAGAAGAAGAAGCCGGAAGGCGAGGAAGACGCCGCCTGATCGGCTGACCAGAGCATGATCCCGAAAAGTGGAATCCGGTTTTCGGAAAAGATCATGCTCAAACAAATAGATAGAGCCCCATCCCGATATCATCGGGATGGAACAGGCTCGGGATAATCGAGACGGGCGCGCCGCAGGGTCGCGCCCGTTTTTGTTTGAAGAGTTGTGTGAATGGCCTCAGAGCCACTGAAGACGCTGTTTTTTCCCTTCGAGGCTGAGGCGCTCCCTTTGCCGCGAAAAGATGCTCACCTGCTGTTCCTGGGTGCCGAGCCCGGCTTCCGTTTGCCTGCCGGCTTCGACGCCGCGCTGCATCTCGTGCAAGGCTTCCGGCCACATTTTCGCGCCATGCAGGCGGCCGGCTACACCGTCACGCCGCGAGCGGAAGGTTCCGGCTTCGACGCGGCCCTGGTGCTGGCCGGCCGGCATCGCGGCCAGAACGAACTGCGGATCGCGGAGGCCATCGAGCGTGTGGTGCCGGGAGGGCTGATCGTGGTCGCCGGCGGCAAGGACGATGGCATCGACAGCCTGCGCAAGCGCATCGATGCGCTGGTGTCGCTCGAGGCGCACCTGCCGAAACATCACGGCGTCGCCTTCTGGTTCCGCCAGGCCGGCATGGACGTGGCCCGGGCGCTTCGCGCCGCCAACCCCGACCTCGTCGTCGAAGGACTCTTCCGCACCGCGCCTGGCATGTTTTCGTTCGATCGGATCGACGCCGGCTCCAGGCTGCTCGCCGCGCACCTGCCCGACGATCTCGGCGGCAACGTCGCCGATTTCTGCGCCGGCTGGGGCTATCTGGGGGCAGAGGTGGCGGAACGCTCGAAGGGCCTCTCCGGTCTCGACCTCTACGAAGCGGATTTCGAAGCCCTGGAAGCGGCCAGGATCAATGTCCACGCTGATCCAGGGCCACGTTTCTTCTGGACCGATCTGCTGACCGAAACGGTCGAGCGACGCTACGACGTGATCGTCATGAACCCGCCCTTTCACCGCGGCCGGTCGGCGGAGCCCGAGATCGGCGCGGGCATCATCCGTGCGGCGTCGAAGGCGCTGAAGCCAGGCGGCCGGCTGGTCATGGTCGCCAACCGGCAGCTGCCTTATGAACAGGTGCTGGCGGCCGCTTTTTCCAGCCATTCCGAGATCGCGCGCGACGGCATGTTCAAGGTGTTTTCGGCTCGCCGCTGAGGCGGCTACTGCAGGCTGACGAGGCGTGCTGGCTCGCGCGTGGTGTGTGCGGGTCGCATCTGGCCGAGTTCGATCTTGAGCGGCGCAGGACGTCCGAACAGATAGCCCTGCACCACCTCGCAGCCGGCGGCTCTCAGCAGCGTTGCCTGGTTCTCGGTCTCGACGCCTTCGGCGATGATGCCGACGCCCAGCGCCCGCGACAGCCCGACGATGGTCGAGACCACGGCGCCCGAGCTGGAGTCGGTATCGATGCGGCTGACGAAGGAGCGGTCGATCTTCAGCTTGCCGAACGAGAAGTCGATCAGATAGCTCAGGTTCGAATAGCCGGTGCCGAAATCGTCGACGGCGACCGAAATGCCCATCTCGGCGAGCTGCTTGAGGATGACGGCCGCGCGGTCGCGGTCCTGCATCATCGCCGTTTCGGTGACTTCGAGCTCCAGCCGCGACGGCTTGATGCCGGTCGATGCCATGGTCTCGCGGACGATGCCGACGAAGTCCTTGGTCATGAACTGGACCGGCGAGATGTTGACGGCGACGAAGCAATCCCGCGGCAGATACTGGGCGTCGCTGCAGGCCTTGCGCAGCACCCACTCGCCGATCGGATTGATCATGCCGGTTTCCTCGGCGATCGGAATGAATTCCATCGGCGGGATCATGCCGCGTTCCGGATGCTTCCAACGGATCAGCGCTTCGTAGCCGACGACACGGCCGGTCGGCAGATCGAATTGCGGCTGGTAATGGAGGCTGAAGTCGCCGCGGTCGAAGGCGGTTTTCAGCTCGGATTCGATCCATTGCCGGTAGTCCGCCACCCGCCCCATATCGGCGTGGAAGACCGACCAGTTGCCGATGCCGCTCGCGCGCGCATTCTGCAGCGCCAGATTCGAGCGGCGGAGGACGAGCACCGGATCGACGCCGTCCTTGGGCATCGCCACGATACCGATGGACATGCTGACCGACTGCAGGTGCGTCTGGAGCTGGTAGGGCTCCATCATGTCGTTGATGAGCTTTTCGAGGAACCGTTCGAGCGATCCCCGGATCTCGCGGTCCGGCAAGAGCACGGCGAATTCGCCGGCGCCGAGCCGCCCGATCACGACATCCTCCGGCATGCTCTCCTTCAGCCTTTTGGTGAAGGCGCGGATCAGCTCGTCGCCATGGCTGTAGCCGATGGCGTCGTTGATCTGCTTGAAGCGGTCGATGTCGATATCGATCAAATAGACCGGTTCGCCGGTCTCTATCGTTTCCGCTGCTGCCGCCGCCACCTTTCCGACGATCGCCTGGCGCGTCAGCAGGCCGGTCATCTTGTCGAAATGCGTTTCCTTGAAGACGTATTCGGCCGATTCATCAACGCCGGCGAAGAAGGACATGGAGGCGCCACCGGCGGAAAGGGCGCAGAGCGCGGCGATGACGCCTGCCATCGTCTCAGCAGACATGCCGGCCAGGCCGTCACCGAAACCGAAGCGCAGCCCCCAGAGCCCGAGGATAAAACTGCCCATGCCCGAGCTGGCGATGGTGATCAGCCGGAACAGCGGTGTTCGCTTCGGGTTGCTGACTGCAGGCATGCAAGGTCCCTGACACTACAGGACCCTTTAGCGGATACCTCCTTAAAATCAGTTTCCGCCAATGCCTCCAATTTTACTGGAAAGTATTTTTTGCGTTAGCGAATTATTCGCGGGCGCCGTCGTTCTGCTTCAGTTCCTCGAGCGCCGGCATGGAGACGATGTGATAGCCGGAATCGACATAGTGGATCTCGCCGGTGACCCCCGAAGACAGGTCCGAGAGCAGGTAGAGCGCCGAGCCGCCGACCTCGTCGATGGTCACCGTGCGCCGCAGCGGCGAATTGCGCTGCTGATAGGAGAACATATGGCGCGCGTCGGACACGCCGGAGCCGGCGAGCGTCCGCACCGGTCCCGCCGAGATGCCGTTCACCCGGATGCCGCGCGGGCCGTAATCATTGGCGAGATAGCGCACGCTCGCCTCAAGCCCGGCCTTGGCGACGCCCATGACGTTGTAGTTCGGCATGACCCGCACCGACCCGGCATAGGTCAGCGTGATCATCGAGCCGCCATTCGTCATCAGCGCGGCGGCATTGCGGGCGACCTCGGTGAAGGAATAGCAGGAGATCACCATGGTGCGGACGAAATTGTCGCGGCTGGTGTCGGCGTAGAGGCCCTTGAGTTCGTTCTTGTCGGAAAAGCCGATAGCGTGGACGACGAAATCCAGCCCGCCCCAGGCCTTGCCGAGTGTCTCGAAAGTGGCGGTGACCGAGGCGCTGTCCTCGACGTCGCAAGGCACGACCAGCGAGGCGCCGAGCTTCTCGGCCAGCGGCTTGACCCGCCGCCCGAAGGCGTCGCCCTGGTAGGTGAAGGCAAGTTCCGCCCCGTGCTCGGACAATTTCTTGGCGATGCCCCAGGCGATCGAATGATCGTTGGCGACCCCCATGACAAGCCCGCGCTTGCCCTTCATCAACCCGTCCATAAAAGGCAAATCCTTATGCGGAATAGCGCTGGAAAATCAGCGTTGCGTTGGTGCCACCGAAACCGAAGGAATTGGACAAGACGGTGTCGATCTTGGCGTTGTCGATGCGCTTGCGCACGATCGGCATGCCCTCGAATTCCGGATCGAGCTCTTCGATATGGGCGCTCTCGCCGATGAAGCCGCCCTGCATCATCAGGATCGAGTAGATCGATTCCTGGACCCCGGCGGCGCCGAGCGAATGGCCGGTCAGCGACTTGGTCGAGGTGATGTACGGCATCTTGTCGCCGAACACCTCGCGGATGGCGCCCATCTCCTTGGAATCGCCGACCGGCGTCGAGGTGCCGTGCGTGTTGATGTAGTCGACCGGCGTCGAAACCGTGGCAAGCGCCTGCCGCATGCAGCGCACCGCGCCTTCTCCCGAAGGAGCAACCATGTCGTAGCCGTCGGAGGTGGCGCCGTAGCCGACGACCTCGGCATAGATCTTGGCGCCGCGCGCCTTGGCGTGCTCCAGCTCTTCCAGCACCAGGACGCCAGCGCCGCCGGCGATGACGAAACCGTCGCGGTTGACGTCATACGCGCGCGAAGCGGTCGGTGCCTTGTCGTTGAACTTCGACGACATGGCGCCCATGGCGTCGAACAGGTCCGACATCGTCCAGTCGAGATCCTCGTGGCCGCCGGCGAACATCATGTCCTGCTTGCCCCACTGGATCAGCTCATACGCATTGCCGATGCAATGCGCCGAGGTCGAGCAGGCCGAGGAGATCGAGTAGTTGACGCCATGGATCTTGAACCAGGTGGCTAAAGTGGCCGAGGCGGTCGACGACATCGCCTTCGGCACCGCGAACGGGCCGATGCGCTTCGGGCTGCCGTTCTTGAGCGTGGTTTCGGCGGCTTCGACGATGGTCCTGGTCGACGGTCCGCCGGAGCCCATGACGATGCCGGTCCGCTCATTGGTGATATCGCTTTCGCCGAGGCCGGCGTCCGCGATCGCCTGGTCCATGGCGACGTGGTTCCAGGCGGCGCCTTGGCTTAGGAAGCGCATGGCGCGGCGATCGATCATCGCCGACGGGTCGAGCGTCGGCGCGCCCCACACCTGGCAGCGGAAGCCGTGCTCGGCAAAAGAATTGGAAAAGCTGATGCCGGACTTGGCATCGTAAAGCGAGGACTGCACCTCGTTGGCGTTGTTGCCGATCGACGACACAATGCCGAGGCCTGTCACTACGACACGTCTCATTCGCAACTCCTTCCGGCGTACTTTGGCGAAAAACCTAGTCGGTTTTCGCCTTCGATCATACGCAAAATAAACTGCCGCGGCGTCCTTGCGCATCCGTCGGACACGCGAGGCCCCGTGGCGATGGCGATCAGGCGGCCGACTGCTTGGACAGGCCGACCTTCAGATCCGTTGCCGCGTATATGGGTTCGCCATCCGCCTTGAGCCAGCCATCGGCGATGCCGAGCACGAGGCGTCCGCGCATTACGCGCTTGAAGTCGACGCCGTATTCGACCTTCTTGACCGACGGCGTCACCATGCCCTTGAACTTGACCTCGCCGGTCGACAGCGCCATGCCCTTGCCGGGCTCGCCGAGCCAGCCGAGATAGAAGCCGGTCAATTGCCACATGGCGTCGAGGCCGAGGCAGCCCGGCATGATCGGGTTGCCGATGAAATGGCAGGCGAAGAACCAAAGGTCCGGCTTGATGTCGAATTCGGCGCGGATGAAACCCTTGTCGAAGGCGCCGCCGGTCTCGCTGATCTCGGTGATGCGGTCGAACATCAGCATCGGCGGGTAGGGCAGCTGGGCGTTTCCCGGTCCGAACAGCTCGCCGCGGGCGCAGGCAAGCAGTTCCTCGTAATCGTAGCTGGACTTTTGACCCGCCATTAACTCCGTCCCCGTTTCCGTTCCGGGCGGCAGGGCGCCCTCGGTCGTTGGTTTCCTAACACACTCTGTTTGCGGCCGGAAACCGGCGTTTGCGCTTAACCCGTGCGCCTGCCTGGGTCAATGCGCGCTATTGATCGCATTTGGGCGACAGAATATATGTCGGGAGGCGTCCAGTTTTTGGCATTGACGTCTTTTTGCCATTCTGGGCCGCTCTATGGGGCTGAGCCACGAGCTTTGACGGGATAGATGGATTCGGGCTGCCGGAAGGAAAATGTCGCTGTGGACAAGCGGGTTCGCGAAGCCGGCCTGAGGCCGACGCGCCAGCGCATTGCGCTGGCCGATCTGCTTTTCGCCAAGGGCGACCGCCACCTCTCGGCCGAGGAACTGCATGAAGAGGCGGTTGCCGCCGGCGTGCCGGTTTCGCTGGCGACCGTCTACAACGCGCTGCACCAGTTCACCCAGGCCGGCCTGCTGCGCATCCTCGCGGTCGAGGGATCCAAGACCTATTTCGACACCAACACTTCCGATCATCATCATTTCTATGTCGAGGGCGAGAACCGGATTTTCGATATCGCCAGCGGCCCGGTGAGCGTCTCCAACCTGCCGGAGCCCCCGGAAGGCATGGAGATCGCCAATGTCGACATCGTGGTGAGGCTGCGCCCGAAGCGCGGCGATTGATCCCGTCGCGATGCGGCCTGTCGATCTGACGATCCGGCTGGAATGGATTGCGGCCGCCGTGGCGGCCATCGTCTTCTACAAGATGACCGGTGTCTCCTGGTGGCTGTTTGCGCTGCTCATCCTGGCGCCGGACCTGTCGATGCTCGGATACCTGGCTGGGCCGCGTGTCGGCGCCATCGCCTACAATGCCCTGCACATCCTGATTACCCCGCTTGTCCTCGCGCTCGCTGGCGTCCTGTTTGCCGCTCCAACCACGACAGCGGTGGCGCTGATCTGGATCGCGCACATCGCCATCGACCGCGCCCTGGGCTATGGCCTGAAACTATCCACCGGTTTCCAGGATACGCATCTCGGCCGCATCGGACGCGACCGGAGCGGCGCGCCTGGCTAGAGCGTCGAGGTGGGTCCCATGGTTTTCTGGATAGCGAGCGCGATTGGACTGGTGATCGCTTACCTCCTCGGCTCCACGCCCACGGGTTATCTGGCCGGGAAACTGCTTAGGGGCATCGATGTACGGGAGCATGGTTCCAGATCCACCGGGGCAACGAACGTGTTGCGAACCCTGGGGAAATGGCCCGCCTTGGTGGTGCTCCTGATAGACGTACTGAAGGGTGTGGGGGCGATCGTCTTTGCCCGCTGGTTCTATCCCTGGCTCCATACTTTGCCGTCCGTCTCGTCGCCGACAGCACTTGACCTGCAGACCTGGGGATCCTGGGCTGTTTGCCTGGCCGGGCTCGCCGTGTTGTTGGGGCACAGCTGTTCGATCTGGTTGAATTTTACAGGCGGCAAATCCGCAGCGACTGGGCTCGGCGTGCTGCTGGCGATGTCCTGGCCGGTAGGTTTGGGTGCTGCCGTGGTTTTTGCCGGTGTGCTGGCTTTTTCCCGCATTGTTTCGCTTGGCTCGATGCTGGCGGCGTTGACCGCGATCGCCCTCATCTGCGGCCTGGAGCAGCCGCTGCCCTATCGTTTGCTGGTGATCGCAGGCGGCACCTACGTGATTGCACGCCATCGCGCCAATATTCGGCGTCTGCTGGCTGGGACAGAGCCTCGCCTGGGGCAGAGCGGCCCTGGATCGAAAGCGGAACCGCAAGTTTAGCGTGGGCACTCCCAGGGCTGTCGCAATCGCCGACATGGGTTACCTCGGCGCGGAGCGGTCCCGATACCCGTGACCAAGCGTTCAGATCAGTTCTTGAACTTCTCGCCCGGATAAGCGCCCCAGACCTGCGACTGGGCCATCCAGCCGGTATGGCCGTCGAAGGTCATCTCGCACCACTGGCCGTCGCATTTTTTGATCGAGCCGATCACCCCCGGCTCGATGATGGCGACGACATTGGCGTCCTTGTTGGGATCGTCGAGCAGATTGATTCGCCCGCCCTTGCCGCGCTGCCAGGGCGCGACGATCGCCGTGCGGCGGCCCGAGAGCAGCGACTGGTTGATCCAGCCCTCCGAGCCGTCGGCGTCGCGCACGCGGCGCCAGGTGTCGAATTCCTGGATGACTTCCATCGGCAACCCGGCCTTCATGTACATCCAGTTGACGGAATAGTTGGCGCCCGGGCCGACTCGCGAGTTGACGCGCGCCGGCTTAAGGCTGACGAAGCGCGGCAGCGGCAGGCCGCTCGGCCCCAGAGTCACCGTTTGCGCAGGGGCGGCGGCACTTTGCGCGGATGCCTGCGGCGCGCAAAGCATGGCGCCGAGAACGGCTGCGCTGAAAGCCAGGCGAAGCGACGCGAAACCAGACACTTTCGTTCCTTTCGGCGCCGGTCCGTCGGGATGAGCGCCCCTTTTTCTTTGTCTTCGGCGGCACCGCTTGTTACAGGAGTGGGCTGGTACCGCGATCGGCTACAAGTTTCGCCGGTCTTGGTTAAAGAGGTCTCAACGAGATCGGTTTCGAGGAAGCTTCGGGGATACAATGGCAGGCAAAAAACGGCCCCTCGTCGTCATCACGCGCAAGCTGCCCGATCCGGTCGAAACCCGCATGCGCGAGCTGTTCGACGCGCGCCTCAATGTCGAGGACCGGCCGATGACCCAGCCGGAACTGGTCGCGGCCGTCAAGGAAGCCGACGTGCTGGTCCCGACCATCACCGACCACATCGATGCCGCGCTGATCGCACAGGCCGGCGAGAACCTGAAGCTGATCGCCAATTTCGGCAACGGCGTTGACAAGATCGACGTCGCGGCGGCGGCCAAGAAAGGCATCACTGTCACCAACACGCCGAATGTGCTCACCGAAGACACCGCCGACATGACCATGGCGCTGATGCTCGCCGTGCCGCGGCGGCTGGCTGAAGGCGCCAATGTGCTCACCGGCGAGAAGAAATGGGCCGGCTGGTCGCCGACCTGGATGCTCGGTCGCCGCATCTGGGGCAAGCGCCTCGGCATCGTCGGCATGGGCCGCATCGGCACGGCGGTTGCGAGACGCGCCAAGGCATTCGGCCTGTCGATCCACTACCACAATCGCCATCGTGTGCTGCCGGCGGTCGAGGACGAATTGGAAGCGACCTATTGGGAGAGCCTCGACCAGATGCTTGCCCGCATGGACATCATCTCGGTCAACTGCCCGTCGACGCCGGCGACCTTCCATCTCTTGTCTGCCCGGCGCCTGGCGCTGATGCAGCCTTCGGCCTACATCGTCAACACCGCGCGCGGCGACATCATTGACGAGGAATCGCTGGTCAAGCTCATCCATGACGGCAAGATCGCCGGCGCCGGCCTCGACGTCTACGAGCACGAGCCGGCGCTGAACAGCAAGCTTTTGAAGCTCGCCGCCAGGGGCAAGGTCGTTCTCTTGCCGCATATGGGCTCGGCCACGCTCGAAGGCCGCATCGACATGGGCGAGAAGGTTATCATCAACATCCGTGCCTTCTTCGACGGCCACCGCCCGCCGGACCGCGTGCTGCCGCTCAGAACCTGATGCAATTCAGGAAAGTGCGCAGCGGTTTTTCGTCCGGAATTGCGCAAAAACAAATATTTGGAGCGGTTATTCAGGCGGCGACGGTAAGGGCGCCGTCGCCGGCAATTTTGACGGTGCTGCCGCGATAGCTGTCGAACACGCCACGTTCGAGCCGCACCGCCATGGGCGTCTCCCAGCCCATCTCCCGGGCGACGATCAGGCCGAGCAGCAGGATGGCGTCCGGCTCGTGGAGCACCAGCGCCGCCGGCGCTCGGCCGTTGTGGACCAGCTCCATCAGCACCGCCGAAGCCGACGACGAGCCGATCGTGCCCGGCAGGAACAGCACGCGGCCGGAAATCACCTCGCCATGCTGCGGGTGGCGGACATCGGCGATGCGGCCTGTCTTCGGGTCGACGCCGCCCCAGAAGCTGATCGGCGCCGTCAGCACCAAAGCCTCCCCTTCGCCGGCCTTGCCCGGCACCAGGATCTCGGCGGCGCTCATGCGGCGATATCCGTGAAGCGCGGCTTGCCGGTGACCGCGCTTTCGACGCAGTCGGCGAGCGAGGCGTAGAGCACCGCATAGCCGGTGTTGCCCGGCGCGTAATGCGCGAACTTGCCCGAATTGGTCATCAGCACGCCGTTGTTGAGCTCCGGCATGATCGGCGTCACCACCACGCAGGTGTCGGCGACGATGACGACCCCGCTCGCCTCGAGCGCCTTTTGTCTGCCGTCCTGCTCGAGCGAGGCCAGCACATGGCGGCCGGTGCAGGCATAGATAGGCACGGCAAGCCGTCTTCCGGCGATCAGCCGCTCCAGCATGCCGAACTCGGCATCGGACAGATGCGGACTGCCGATCGCCACCGCGTCGATCGCCTTGGTCGCTGCGGCGGTCGACAAGCCGGCGCGGGCTTTCGCCACCATCTGCGGCGTGACGTGGATCACCGCCTCCGGTTCCGGCCCGGCCAGAATGGTTTCGGCGTCGGGAGCCTCGGGCGTCACGCCGGCAATATGGAAGAGCCCGACCGCGCCGGACGACGCAGCCGCTGCGCCGAAAGCCTTCAGCGCGTCCTCGCCGGGGTGACTGGCGATGCCCGAGACGACGCCGATCGCATTGCCGACCTCGCGGCCGTAGAGGCTGCCCAGCACCGGCCAGGCGATCTCGGAGGCGAGGAAGGAAGGAGAAAGACCAGAGACGTCGAACATCAGGCGCGCACGCCTGTTCTCCGGGCGATGCAGGCCATAGTCGGGCGCCCGGCCGGTGATGGCGCAGGCAATGTCGAGAAAGTCGCCGTAGCGGTTGGTGCGGGCGCCCAGCACAGAGTTGCAGAATACCACGGCATTGGACTCGCCCCAGGCGACATCGCTGCCCTGGGCGGGCCTGTGCCCGGCCTGGTAAGGCGCGCAGGTCCAGCTCTGCTCGCAGCCAAGCTTGCGATAGGCCTCCATCATCCGCCGCGCCATGCCGCGCTGCGGCTCTTCCAGGCGGATGCGCGAGCAGCCCATCAGGTCGAGCGCTCCGACATTGAGCGTCGAGCGCACCGCCGCCCTGGCACCGCCCTCGACCAGCCGCTCGGCGAACAACGTGCCGGAATCGCCGTGGTAGAGAGCGCCGTCGATATGCGCCGAGGCGATCGGGATCAGCCGCGGCGCTCCGAGAAGCCGCGCGCTCTCGGCGACGATGCGCATCGCCATCCCAGCACCGTCCTTGCCGGCGGCGATTACCTGTTCTTCGGGGCTGAGCGCGAGGCTCAAGACAGCACCTTGCGCATGGTGATCGAGGTTGGCCGGTCGTAGCCCGCATGCGCCGTGCGTCCGGTCTCGCGAAAGCCAAGCCGGGCGAAGGCCGCGTGGTTTGCTGCGAGTTCGATGCGCGTCTGCAACTCGATCGCATGCTTGCCGCGCCGGCGGGCAAGATCCTCCACGGCCCGCATCAGCCGTCCGCCTATGCCCCGCCCCTGAAGGCCGGGCTCGACGGCAAGCTTGCCGACATAGAAGTCGTTCGCCCGCTCCAGCGCGAAGACGCAGCCGACGATCCGGCCGCGTTCCACGGCCAGGAACGTTGCTTCCTGCCTCGCCTTGCTCTTGAGGCCTTCCGGCGTCAGCAGATGCGCCGAGGATGGCGGGTCGATGACGCCGTCCAGGTAGGCGAAGGCGCGCAGGATCAGCGCCAGCAATTCGTCCCACTGCGCGAAGTCCGGCGGAAGCTCGGCGACAAGGAGAGCGGCGGGCTGGTCCATCAGTTCAGATTGCCTTGTAGCGGACGGTGTCGAAACGGGCGGTGAGCCCGTCGTAAAGCAAGAGCCGGCCGACCAGCGGCTCGCCGATCCCGGCGATCAGCTTGATCGCTTCCATCGCCTCCAGCGTGCCGATGACGCCCGTCAGCGCGCCGACGATGCCGGCAACGGCGCAGGATGGCACCAGCCCTTCGGGCGGCGCTTCCGGGAAAAGGTCGCGGTAGCTTGGATTGCGCTTGCCGTCGGCACCCGTTTCATATGGCTTCAGCACCGTCACCGAGCCGTCGAAACGGCCGACGGCGGCGGTGACCAGAGGCTTCTTTTCCTGGGCACACGCATCGGCCAGCGCGTAACGTGTCTCGAAATTGTCGGAGCCGTCGACGACGATATCGTAGCGGGCGATGAGAGCGGGGGCGTTTTCAGCCGTCAGCCTGAGGCGATGCAGTTCCACCGCGACATTGGGGTTGATGCGCATGATTGCCGCCGATGCGCTGTCGGTCTTCGCCATGCCGATCGTGTCGCTGCCATGGATCACCTGCCGCTGCAGGTTGGACAGCGAGACGTCATCGTCGTCGACGATGCCGAGCGTGCCGACGCCGGCCGCGGCAAGATATTCCAGCACCGGTGCCCCCAGCCCGCCGGCGCCGATCACCAGCACCCGCGCCCGCTTCAGCTTCTGCTGGCCGGGGCCGCCGATTTCCGGCAGCACGATGTGGCGGGCATAGCGCTCGAGTTCTTCGTCGGTCAGGGCGGCGTCGATCATGGCTGGACCTTAGAGCATGTCTCCCGAAAGTGGGAACCGGTTTCGGGACAAAGACATGCGTAAAATCAAAAACCTAAAGCGCACGGAGCGAATCTGAAAGATCGCGACGCGCTTTAGAGCAATTCCAGGAAGAGTGTGTAGCGGTTTCCCGTTCGGAATTGCGTGAAAACAAATAGTTAGAGCAGCTCCAAACACGGAGTTGCTCTAACGGTGCGAAGCCTTGTCATGCGCCCGCAAGTGGCGACGCGCCCTGGGCTCTTCAAGAGGTCGGCCCGACACTGCCGTGATCGACCGTCAGGAATTGCGCCCGCCCGGCAAGGCTTGAAAACAGCGCCGCGTCGGTGCCGGTCATGAAGGCCTGGCAGTTCAGCTCCTCGAGGATGGAAAACAGTGCCGCCCGCCTGCCGCTGTCGAGATGCGCTGCGATCTCGTCGAGCAGCAGGATCGGTGTCAGGCCCGACATCTCGCCGGTCAGCCTCGCATGCGACAGCACGATGCCGACCAGGAGGGCCTTCTGCTCGCCGGTCGAGCAGAGTTCAGCAGGCATCGACTTCGGCCTGTGGCGGACCACGAGGTCCGAGCGGTGCGGGCCGTCGAGCGTGCGGCCGGCGGCGCGGTCGCGCTCGCGGCCGTTGGCGAGGGTTGCGCGGAACCGCTCCTCGATATCGACCGCCGGCGCGACGGCGATCTCGCTCTCCAACTCGCCGGCGAGGCTGATGTCGGCCTGCGGAAACGGACCGCTGCCGGGCAGCCTGTCGATCATGGCGGCAAGCAGCCGCACCAGTTCCGCCCGCGCCGCCGCGATCGCCACCCCGGTTTCGGCCATCTGCGTCTCGATCGCATCGAACCAGCCGCTGTCGCGGGAACCTTCGGTAAGCAAGCGGTTACGGCCGCGCATCGCCTTTTCATAATCCAGCGCTCGCTGGCCGTGGCCGGGGTCGATCGCCAGCACCAGCCGGTCGAGGAAGCGGCGACGGTCGGCGGCCGGCCCCGGAAACAGCCCGTCCATCGCCGGCGTCAGCCAGACGACCCGCAGCCATTCCAGCATGTCCTCGGCCGACTTCGCCGGTGCGCCGTTGATGCGAACGCGTCTGCCGCCTTCTCCGGCACCGTCGCCGCCGGCAATGCCGGTGCCGATTTCGACCTGGCCTTCCGGTCCCTCGATGCGGGCATGCAAGGCAAAGCTGCCATCGCCGCCCTCGCGCGCCACGTCGGCATAGGGCGCGCGACGGAGCCCGCGTCCGGGCGTCAGCAGCGAGATGGCTTCGAGCAGATTGGTCTTGCCGGCGCCATTGTCGCCGGACAGCACAACGGCGCCAGGGCCGAGCTCAAGCGAAAGTCCCGCATAATTGCGAAAATTGGTAAGCGTAAGCTTACTTATGTGCGTCTGTTCCGGCAACCGCTATCCGTCCGTGCAAGCCGCCGTAATCATCGCTCCATCGCCAGCCGGCGCGAAACCGGATGCGGCTAGACCCGCATCGGCATCAGCACGTAGAGCGCCGTCTCGTCGGCCATGTCATGGATCAGCGTCGGCGAGCCGGCGTCGGCCAGCATGAACTTCGCCTCCGTGCCGGTGAGCTGGGCTGCGACATCGAGCAGATATTTGGCGTTGAAGCCGATCTCGATCGGGTCCGACGAATAGTCGGCCGCCAGTTCCTCGGTGGCGCTGCCCGAATCCGGATTGTTGACGGCAAGCGTGAGCTGGCCCTCGGTGATCGACAGTTTCACCGCCCGGCCGCGCTCGGACGAAATGGTCGAGACGCGGTCGACGGCGGCGGCGAAGCTCTGGCGGTCGATGATCAGCTTCTTGTCGTTGCCGGTCGGAATGACGCGCTGATAGTCCGGGAAAGTGCCGTCGATCAGCTTCGAGGTCAGGATGACGCTGCCGATGGTGAAGCGGATCTTGGTGTCCGACAGCTCCGTCGTCACTGCCACATCCGGATCGTCGACCAGCTTCTGCAGCTCGCTCACCGTCTTGCGCGGGATGATGATGCCGGGCATGCCTTCGGATCCTGCCGGCGCGTCGATCTCGGCGCGCGCCAGGCGGTGGCCGTCGGTTGCGACCGAGCGCAGCTTCAGCTTGCCGCCGGCCTCATGCGTGTGCAGGAAGATGCCGTTGAGATAGTAGCGCGTCTCTTCGGTCGAAATGGCGAACTGCGTTTTCTCGATCAGGCCCTTGAGCGCCACCGAGTCGAGCCGGAAGATGTGCGAGAAGGAGCCGGCCGAAAGCTCCGGGAAATCGGACTGCGGCAGGCACTGCAGGCGGAAGCTGGAGCGCCCGGAAGTGACGGTCATCGCGTTGCCGTCCTCGTCGGTCTTCAGCATCACCTCGGCGCCGTCGGCGAGCTTGCGCACGATGTCGTAGAGCAGATGCGCCGGGACCGTGGTGGCGCCGCCGCGCTCGACCTTGGCGGGCGTGGCTTCCGTCACTTCGAGGTCGAGGTCGGTCGCTTTCATTTCGAGGCTGGCGCCTTCGGCGCTGAGCAGCACATTCGACAGGATCGGAATGGTGTTGCGCCGCTCCACCACGCGATGAACATGGTTGAGGGACTTCAGGAGATTGGACCGTTCCAGGATAACACGCATGACGAAACAGGCTCGCTTCAATGAATGAGCGGGTCACCAGGGAGCGGCATCCCGCGAAAGCTCCGAAAAGCTCAGAATCTGTGTAAGCTGACAGTAAAAAGCCTGCAAGCGCAAGCCCGCGACACCGGTTCGGGCCGGTTGCGCGGGCTTTCTGGGGATAAAGCCGGCGAAGCGCTCAGGCCTGCTCGTTGATCAGCCTTCTGAGCAGCTCGAGTTCCTGCGCCAGCGTGTTGTCGGCACCGGAAAGATCCTCGATCTTGCGCACGGCATGCAGAACCGTCGTGTGGTCGCGGCCGCCGAAGCGCCGTCCGATCTCGGGCAGCGAGCGCGGCGTCATCACCTTCGACAGATACATCGCCACCTGGCGCGGCTTGACGATGGTGCGCGTGCGCCGGTTGGACAGCAGCTCCGTCTTCGACACGTTGTAGTGGCGCGCCACGATGCGCTGGATGTCCTCGATGCGCACCCGCTTCGGCTCGCCCGAGCGGTAGATGTGGCCCAGGATCTCGTCGATGCGGTCGATGGTGATCTGCGGCTCGAAGGACTGGCGGAACAGAAGCTGGTTGAAGGCACCTTCGAGCTCGCGGCCGCTGCCCGTCACCGTGCGGGCGACGTGATCGAGGATCTCGTCCGAAATGTCGAGCGAGGAATCGTCGATCTTGGCGGTGGCAAGGCGCAGCTTCAGCATGCCGAGCCGCATGGCGAAGTCCGGCGCCGACATTTCGAGCGCCACGCCGCCATTGAGGCGCGAACGCACGCGCGGCTCCAGCGATTCCAGTTCCGACGGCGGCCGGTCGGCAGCGACCACCACCTGCTTGGCGCTGTCGAGCAGCATGTTGATGAGATGGCAGAACTCATGCTGGATCGACTTGCCCTGCAGGAACTGCATGTCGTCGATGATCAGGAGATCGATGTCGCGCAGCTGCTCCTTGAGCGTGAGCGCATTGTTGTCGCGGATCGCGGTGGCGAAGCGCCACATGAAATATTCCGCCGTCAGATAGACCACGCGCGACTTCGGGTTGTGCCGCAACGATTCCGCCGCGATCGCCTGCAAAAGGTGCGTCTTGCCGAGGCCAACGGTCGCGTGAAGGAAAAGCGGGTTGAAGCGCACCGCGCTCGACTGTGATTCCGCTACCGCCTTGGCCGCCGCGAAGGCCACCCGGTTCGAAGGCCCTTCGATGAAAGAGGTGAACGTGTAGCGCGGGTCGAGCGGTGACCCCAGCACATTGTGGCGGAACTCGGTCTCCGCCGGCATGCCCTGGCGGGGCGCCGGCGTCCGCTCCACCCGGCCGGCGCTCGCGGTGCCGGCGGCGAGCGCGGTCTGCGCCTGCTTGGTCATCTTGCGCGCAGGTGCGATCTCCGGCTCGACATTGTTGCGGCCCTGCCGCGTGGCGGTCCGCACGATGATCTCGATCTTGAGAAGGTCGGGATCCTCATGCCTCCACAGTTCGGCGATGAGGTCGAGATAGTGGCCGTTGATCCACGACCGCAGGAAGGCCGTGGGCACGGAGATGCGGACAATGCCGCGCGAGGCCTCGGCAACCTTCATGCGGCCAAACCAGCTCGAATAGACCTCGGCTCCCAGACGCGCCTTGAGCTGGGTCTTGACCCGCTCGAACTTCTGTTCGGCGTCGCTGGATGCCGCCATGCCGTCCCCTCCGACGAAAGTTGTAGGGAATGGGAGCTCGCCCGCTATCTCCCGTTCGATGCCGCTCTGCATGATCAAGTTCCTTGTCTTCTCGTACCCTTTTCCCGCCGGAAGTGCGCCTCCTGCACTCTGGATCCGGCGACGTTTTTTCGCTGCTCTCCATCGCCGCCGCCGGCGATGTCGTCGCAACGTTGCGCAAGGGACCGATGCCGGCTTTTGCAAGCCGGCTTGACCATGCCAAGGCAATACAACACCGTCCGGCGAAAACGCCGGCCAACGTCGACTGCCATGTACAATTACGCCAGTCCCCTACCCACCGAAGAGACAGACCAAGCCGCACGCGGAATTGCTCCACGTCATGAATTCCGCCATTTTGTGCTGGCCGATTCAGGCTGGGTCAGGGGCTAAAGCCCGTCCCTTCGATGAATGGACATTACCGAAATCGCTGTGGATAGGGCAAGGCCACGTCTAACCGATTTTTAACGAATCTGGTTACCGGAGACGTGTTCGAAGCAGGTGCCGCCGGTTAATGTTTTGACAAAGCCATTGTGATTCAAACCCTTTTCCGGCGAATATGAAAAAGCCCGGCCGATACGAAATTTTCTGAAATAATTCTCTTGACAGCTACTTGTCCCCCGCCGCTCCTCCGCGCGTTGAACAAGCTGTGGATGACCATCCGTAAGTTTCTGAAAAATAAGCGGAATTTTTGACAGGCTAATTTACGGCCATGCCCGCATTCGACGGGCGTCAACATGAGCGATTATGTATATGCCGGCAAAACAATCGCAACTTTGAAATTCGGCCCGAGCGTCGTTATGCACGCGTTCTTTTTAAGTACTTGCCGGCAAACGAAAAAACCCGGCCTATGCGGCCGGGTTCAAAGGATAACGGTTCTAAGCGGAAGTCGGTCAGGCCGACAGCACCTTGACCCGCTGGGCCAGCCGCGAAACTTTGCGGGAAGCCGTGTTCTTGTGGATGACACCCTTGGTTGCGGCGCGCATCAATTCCGGCTCGGCGACCTTGAAGGCTTCGAGCGCCGCGGCCTTGTCGCCGGCGGCGAGCGCCTCTTCGACCTGGCGGACATAGGTGCGGACGCGCGACCGGCGGTTCTTGTTGATCGCCGCGCGGCGGGCGATCTTGCGCGTTGCCTTTTTGGCCGAAGACGTATTGGCCATGATGCCTCTCTTCTGATCTGGTGAGCGCCAGCGGGGTGCCGCAGGGCGCAAAAAACAAACGGGCAGCCACGGGGCCGCCTCGGTTGGTGCGGCTTATAGTTCAGCTTTTCCGGCGCGTCAACGCCGCTTCGCGGTCTTTTTGGCGCCTTGTAACGCGCCGCGCCGAAACGCGCGACGCACTGCAAGTCTTTGTCTTATGGGTGTCGTTTCCCAAATTCCCACGCGCTTCCGGGGGACACGCATTAGCGGTTGGTGAAATTCGGCTTCCGCTTCTCGACGAAGGCGGCCATGCCTTCCTTCTGGTCGTCGAGCGCAAACAGCGAATGGAACAGGCGACGCTCGAAGCGCAGCCCTTCGGCAAGCGTCGTCTCATAGGCCCGGTTGACGGCTTCCTTGGTCATCATCACCGACGGCAGCGAAAACTCGGCGATCTTGCCCGCCGCCTTCAGCGCTTCCTCGGTGAGCTCGCCTGCCGCCACCACCCGCGACACCAGCCCGCAGCGCTCGGCTTCGGCGGCGTCCATCATGCGCCCGGTCAGGCACATGTCCATCGCCTTCGACTTGCCGACGAAGCGGGTCAGCCGCTGCGATCCGCCCATGCCCGGCATGACGCCGAGCGTGATTTCGGGCTGGCCGAATTTTGCATTGTCGGCGGCGATGATGAAGTCGCACATCATCGCCAGCTCGCAGCCGCCGCCGAGCGCATAGCCCGCCACCGCCGCGATGATCGGCTTGCGCGCACGCGTAAGCTCCTCCCAGCCGACGAAGAAATCCTGTGTGTAGGCGTCGACGAAGGAGATCGCCTGCATTTCCTTGATGTCGGCGCCCGCCGCGAAAGCCTTCTCCGAACCCGTAAGAACCATTGCGCCGATGCCGGCATCGGCGCCGAACGCGTTCACCGCGGCCACGATCTCCGCCAGCACCTGCGAATTGAGCGCATTGAGCGCCTTCGGCCGGTTCAGCGTGATCAGCCCGACCTTGCCGCGTGTCTCCACGAGAATGGTTTCATAGGCCATGGCATCGTCTCCTTGATTGAGGAGACCGGTCTAGCTCACCGCTGACAGGTCCGGCAATAGAAGGTCGAGCGGCCGCTTTGCACGATGCGCTCGATATGGCCGCTGCAGCCAGGTTTCGGACACGGCTCGCCTTCGCGGTTATAGACCGCGAAGGAATGCTGGAAATAGCCGAGCGACCCGTCTGCCTGGACATAGTCGCGCAGCGAGGATCCGCCAGCGGCGATCGCGTCGGCGATAACCGAGCGGATGGCCTCGGCCAGGCCTTCGCATTGCTGTTTCGCTTTCTTGCCGGAGCCGGCGATGGTGCCGGCTTCGCGCAGCGGCGACAGGCCGGCGCGCCACAGCGCCTCCGACACATAGATGTTGCCGAGCCCGGCGATCAGCCGCTGGTCGAGCAATGCCGCCTTGAGCGGCGACCTGCGGCCTGCGAGCAGCGAGGCGAGCAGGGGGCCGTCAAGCGCATTGCCGGTCGGCTCGATGCCCAGCCCCGCCAGCATGGGATGCGTGTCCGGCGCCCCTTCGGCAAACAGCATGAAGCCGAAACGGCGCGGGTCGTTGAAGATGACGCGGGATCGCTCGCCCTTCGGCGAGGCGACATCGAACACGACATGGTCGTGCGCCGCGCTCTTCGAGCGCTCGTGATGGAAGGCGCCGGGCGTGTCGCTGCTCCCGGCAGCTTCGACGCGGAACGATCCCGACATGCCGAGATGGCAGATCAGCACCGGGCCGTCTTCGATGTGCATCGTCAGATATTTGGCGCGCCTGCCGAGCGCCGTCACGGTCTTGCCGGCAAGCCGCTCCGAAAAGCGTTCGGGAAAGGGAAAGCGAAGGTCGGGCCTGCGTGTCTCGACGTTGACGAGGCGGGCCCCTTCCAGAACCGGCTGCAGCCCGCGCCGGACCGTTTCGACTTCAGGCAGTTCGGGCATGGCCGCCTATCGTCGCTAGGAAAGAGCTGCCGTGGCGGCCAGGCGCGAGGCCGAGATGGTCCGCGACGGTTTCGCCGATATCGGCGAAGGTCGGCCTGAGCCCGATGTCGCCGCCCTTCAGCCCCGGCCCGATGCCGATCACCGGAATGCGTTCGCGAGTATGGTCGGTGCCGCGCCAGGTCGGATCGTTGCCATGGTCGGCGGTGAGGATGAGCAGGTCGCCTTGCCCGACACACGACAGCGCCTCCGGCAGCCGGCGGTCGAAGGCCTCGAGCGCTCCGGCATAGCCGGCAACGTCGCGCCGGTGGCCGAACTCTGTGTCGAAGTCGACGAAATTGGCAAAGACCAGATCGCCGTCGCTGGCGTCGTCCATGGCGCCGAGCGCCATGTCGAACATCGCCATGTTGCCGCCCGCCTTGCGCACCTCCGAGATGCCCCGATGGGCGAAGATGTCGCCGATCTTGCCGACGGCGATGACCTTGCTGCCGCGCTCCGTCAGCCGGTCGAGCAAGGTCGGCTCCGGCGGCGGCACGGCATAGTCGCGGCGGTTGTGGGTGCGCTGGAAGGTGGCTCTTGTCTCGCCTATGAAGGGCCGTGCGATCACCCGCCCGATCTTGAGCGGATCGACCAGCCGGCGCACCGTCAGGCAAAGCTCATAAAGCCGCTCCAGGCCGAAATGCGTCTCGTGCGCGGCGATCTGCAACACGGAGTCTACCGAGGTGTAGCAGATCGGCTTGCCGGTGCGGATGTGCTCCTCGCCGAAGCGCTCGATGATTTCGGTTCCGGGCGCATGACAATCGCCGAGGATGCCCGGCACCTTGCCTTCGCGGATGATCGCGCCGGTCAGCTCGGCCGGGAAAGCCGGCACGGTGTCGGGAAAGTACCCCCAGTCGAAACGCACGGGCAGGCCGGCAATCTCCCAATGGCCCGATGGCGTGTCCTTGCCGCTCGACACCTCCTGAGCGGCGCCGTGGAAGGACGAGGCAAGCAGCGGCGCGTCGAAATTTATGGGCAGTCCCGCTGCCGTCCGTGCGGCGTGGGCAAGCCCGAGCGAGATCATATTGGGCACGGCGAGCGGCCCCTTGCGCAAACCTTCACGATCCGCGCGGCCCTCGGCGCAGGCCTGCGCGATATGTCCGAACGTGTTGGCGCCGGCATCGCCGTAGCGTTCGGCATCAGCCGCTCCGCCGATGCCGAAGGAATCGAGAACGAATAGGAAAGCCCGCGCCATAGGGTGCCGTCGTTGCCAGTCCAGTGCATGTCTCCCGAAAGTGGGAACCGGTTTCGGGACAAAGACATGCGTAAAATCAAAAACCTAAAGCGCACGGAGCGAATCTGAAAGATCGGTACGCGCTTTACGCCAGCCAGACATAAGGTTCCGCGGCGGCGTTGGCAAATCGGAAACCAAACCGCAACGGCTTGGTGCCATAGTCGCGCAAATCGGGCGCAGGGTCGGCGGGAGTGCGGCAAGGATGGGCAAGGGCACAAGATCTGCGGCAAGCCGGACTTTGAGGACGTGCGCGGCGGCCCTCGCGGTGCTCTCGGCGGCCTCGTCGGCGCGCGCCGACTGGCGCGACGACATCGGCACGTTTCGCATCGGCATCGTCGCCGAGCCTGGAGGCGGCAACACGGTTCCCGGCCTGGCACGCCTGACGGATGCCTATACGAACGCGCTCGGCATGAAGGTGGAGTTCGTGGTTGCCCGCGACTATGCGGCGCTGATCGAGGCGCAGGCCAGCGGCCGCGTCCAATATGCGATCTATTCCGCGCTCGCTTATGCCGCGGCCTCCGAGCGCTGCGGCTGTGTCGAGCCGCTGGTGGCGCCGGTCGATGCCGATGGGGCCGTCGGCATCCGCTCCGTGCTGGTGACGCGCGACGGCAAGGTGCCGGACCTTGCCGGCATGGCTTCGCGTCGGATCGCGATCGCGCCTGCCGACAATGTCGGCGGTTCTCTGCTGCCGCTGACCGGTCTGGCTGGCGAAGGCGTGAAGATCGCGGACGATTCACCTTTCCTGGCGCGCGCGCCTTCGGCCACTGCGGCCGAGACGATGCTCGGCGACGGCGAAGCCGACGGGCTGTTCGGCTGGGAGCCTGTCGACGCCGGTGGCCAGCCCACCGATGCGGGCGGCACGATCATGCGGCTCGAGGCTGCCGGCGTCTCGAAGACGTCGCTTCGGGTGCTATGGACCTCGGCTCCGCTGCGATACGGGCCTCACGCCGTGCGCAGCGATCTCGATGCCGAGGCGAAGCGCCGGCTGGCCGTGTTCCTGACCAATCTCAAGTCGCTGACCCCCGATGTCTACGATCTTGTGGAATCGACGCATTCCGGCGGGTTCGAGCTCGCCACGTCAAAGGACTACGCAACGGCCCTCGCCATCGTGCGGCGGGAAGGGAACGGCCAGTAACAATCTTTCAGCAGTCGCTGCAGGGAACGGTGGGGCCGCGGCGCGGCCTCAGATAGTAGGTTTCGCCCATCGATATGTTGTTGAAGGCCGAGGTCAATCCAAGCGTCTTCGAATTGTCGGCCGACCAGGTGATGATCGGCTTATAGCCGAGGTCGCTTTCCACGCGGACAAGGAAGGTGTTGCGGATATTCAGCGTCGCCGGAACGGTGGTGATGCTGTCCTTCAGCGCGTCGGCGCCATAGGTGGTGCCCACAAGCTTGCGCGACCATGCAACCTTCACCTTGGGCGACGCCTCGTCGGTGATCTGGATGCCGGTAATGATGATCGTCGGCGTGGAGCGGTTGTAGGGCTGCAGCGTCGATGAGCCGATCGTCATGATCGCATCGAGATCGGCTTTCGTGACGTTCGTCTGCTGCGTGACGAGATCCGCCACCATGCTGCCGATGCGGCTGACCTTCTTGCTGGTCTCGATCGCCTGCGAGGCTTCCATCGTGATGAAATACATGATGAGCAGCACCGGCACGATGAACGCGAACTCGATCGCCGCGACGCCCCGGCGATCGCGGCAAAACCGCGCCGCAATAGCCGAAATTCCCCTGTGTGCCCCCGCACGGTACATGTCTTACCCCCAACGCCCGCCGTAGTCTCAGCCGGCCGCAATCTCAGTCGTCGAATGGTTCGTTCTGCCACGTCACGGACGCGAAATGCAGCGTCTTGCCGCCGTTCAGATTGGCCATCTGCTTGGCCAGGAAATCGGTCATGACCGGCCATTTGTAGAAGACCCTGAGCATGTTCCTCGATTCCGCCAGCCCGGGAGACACCGTGAAAGTCGTCGAGCTCGTGCCTGTCAGCAAGATTTCGCCGTTCTGGATCTTGAAGCCCGCAGCCGCTGCGGCAGCGAAGGTCGGATATTCGCGCAGGTCCACCAGCAGTGAAGCGTTTGACCCGGACCCCGGGCAATTCGTGGTGACCATGATCGCCATCCTGTCGCAGATCAGCGTCTTGATCGAGGCTTCGGTGACGTTGGCCTTCTTGAGCTGCCCGGTCCGCAGCTGGCGGGCGATATCGTCGGTGACGTTGGCCATCACCTCCTGGCCGGCGAACGAGATGCAGCTTTCGAGGATGGCGAAAACGAGCAGGGCGAACGGCATGGCCAGCATCGCGAATTCCAATGCCGTGCTGCCGCGTCTGTCGCTGAAGAAGCCATGACGGGGCTTTGCCCGTCCCTTGCTGTCCATGCCACCCCCCGGTGCCGGATCCTTGCTCATGTCCCGTTCCTGCCGATCCCTCGCAATGTCGGCGGCAACATAGCGAAAACCCATTGAGGCCCGGTTTGGATGAGCGTTAAATTCGCTGGGCGGCCTTTAACCCGCCATTAACGTCGCGTGCGCCTGCGTGCGTCGACCTTAGCGGGCGGCGTTCATTTCGGTTTCGGAAGTTCTCTCGGCCTCGCTCTTGTATGAGCTTTCGCAATAGGGCGTGCAGGACATGGTCTGGACTTCGGCGCGCCTGTAGATGCGCACCGAAGACGCAGCTTGCCGCACGACCGTCACCTGCTCATCGATGATCGGACTGCCATCCTGGTCGAGCACGACCAGATTGGTGACGCCGAAACCCTTGCCGGTGAGCACGACCGTCGAGGCGTCCTGCACGGCTGCGTCGGCGATTGCCGGATTGCCGATGACGATCGTATCGGCGGCGCGCGACAACTTGACGATCTTTGCCTGGTTCATGGTGACTTCGATGCCGGCGCCGGCACTGGCCGGCACGACAAAAGCCGCAACCGCCAGCAGCGCGGCAACTGGAAATGGCGATCTCGACAAGGACATTAAGGCGCTCCGAAGCGGCAGACTGTTCAACGGAACATGAACGAAATTGGTGAACCGACGGTTAAACGCCGCATGGCTGCGGTAAGGATTGGTCGCCTCAAGGACCATGCGCCAGCAGCATGCGCTGTTTTAGCAAGATCGCGGGTGTGCCGGATCTCCGCCCTTTTCCCGCCTGCCGGTCCGATTCTGGACGTTTAGGCCACGGTTAACTATGCAACGGGTTCGCCTGCGGAAAGGAATCGGTAAGGGTGTTTATTAAGCCGATTGAAAGAGCTTCTCCCTACATTCGCAAGCATCCGATCGACCGCCAGAGAAGTTGACGGAAGTGCTGTAACACGTGGAGTAGGAGCTCTCGAATGTCTAACCTCATCGCACGTTTTGTGAAGGATGAATCCGGCGCGACCGCCATCGAATACGGTCTGATCGCCGCTCTCATCGCGCTCGCCATCATGGTCGGCGCCGGCTCGCTCGGCAACGCCCTGAACGCCAAGTTCAAACACATCGCCAGCGTGGTCTCGAGCTCGAATTAACCCGGGCTAGCTCATTGTCTTGGAAAGAAGGGCCGCCCTCCGCGGCCCTTCTTCTTCTTCTGTATTTCTCCTTCGCATGGAGACTTTGACCGTTCGTCCTCATCAATCGTTAATGAGGCATGTCTACCTGAAGCGGAAGTTCCACCCCAGGCGCCACCTCCATGCTTGAAGCTGTAATCTTCGTCGTCTTTCCTTTCTGCATGTTGTTTGCGGCGATCTCCGACATGCTGTCGATGACGATCGCCAACCGCGTGCCGGTGCTGCTCCTGGCGACGTTCGCCCTGGTGGCTCCGTTGACCGGGATGGATTGGGCAACCTATGGCGGGCATTTCGCGGCTGGTGCCCTGGTGCTGGCGGTGACCTTCGGCCTGTTCGCGCTCGGCGGCATGGGCGGCGGCGATGCCAAGCTTCTGGCGGCGACCGCGGTGTGGATGGGGCTCAACATCAGTCTTGTCGGCTATCTGGTGACCTCGACATTGATCGGCGGCATGCTGACGATTGCCATTCTGGCCTATCGGAAATCGCCGCTTGCTGCCTATACCGGCCACAGCCGTTTTCTGCGCCATTTTGCCGATGAGAGCGTAGGCATTCCCTATGGCGTCGCGCTTGGTCTCGGCGGGCTCCTCACCTTTCCGGATTCTCCGCTGATGGTCTGGGCGCTGGACAGGCTCACCGCCTGACTCGTTTTCCTGACAAGGGCAGTTCTCGAGGCGGCGTGGCCGCCTTTTTTCGTTAACGGCAAGCGGTTCCGTCCAATTTGAGTAAACCTTAAATTAATCACGATCGTAAGCATTACATTAACCTTGTTTTGACGATTGCAACTGCAAAGTCCGACCTGGCGAGGTGGTTTGCCTTGAGGCGAAGGGTTCGGACGAAATGCCAGCATCCCGACTGATTATTCTGGGCGTGGCTGTGGCCGCGGCGGGTGGCGCGGGTTATGTCGCAAAGAACATGGTGGTGGCGCCGCCGCCCCAGGTGGTCCTCGACGCTCCCAAGCAGCCGGCGATCGCGCTGCAGGATGTGCTGGTGCTTTCCGGCGATGTCGGCATGGGCAGCCAGCTCGGCAAAAACATCAGCTGGGAGCAATGGCCGGCCAGCGGCGTCAACGCCAATTTCATCACCCGTGCCGCCGAGCCGGACGCGGTCGAAAAGCTCAAGGGCTCGGTGGCGCGTGTGGCCATGTATACCGGCGAGCCGTTGCGGCGCTCCAAGCTGGTCGGCGAGGGGCAGAGCTTCATGTCGTCGATCCTGCCGTCCGGCATGCGCGCCGTCGCGACCGCCATATCGGCCGATACATCGGCGGGCGGCTTCATCCTGCCCAATGATTTCGTCGACGTCATCATGACCCGGCGCGCCGACACCGGCAACGGCGGCAGCGGCTTCAACACCGAGACCATCCTCAAGAACATCCGAGTCCTGGCCATCGACCAGACCATCCAGGAAGACGAGGAAGGCAAGAAGACCAGGGTCGGCCAGACCGCGACGCTGGAGCTGACGCCGCAGCAGGCGGAGATCATCACCGTGGCGCAGCAGATGGCGGACCGCCTGACACTGGCGCTGCGCCCGATCGTCGACGCGAATGAGAAAAGCCCGGGCGAGGCCGACTATCTGGTGAACGGCAATGGCCGGCGCGGCACGGTGCGGCTGATCAAGTCAGGCGAAGTTTCCGAAGTGGGAGCAAGGAAATGAGGCTAAACGGCAAACTGCCGGTCATGGCGGCGGCGGCAATCGGCCTGTTCCTGCTCGGCGCCAACGCGCCCGGCCTCGTCGAGGCCAAGGCCGCGAACAGGGCGACAGGCGTGACGGCCTCGGTCGCCACGCAGCGCGTCAAGCTCGGTCTCAACAAGTCGGTGGTCATCGATCTGCCGAGCGACGCCTACGACATCCTCGTCGCCAACCCGGCGGTCGCCGACGCGGTGACGCGCACGGCGCGCCGCATCTATCTGTTCGGCAAGGCGGTCGGCGAAACCAACATCTTCGTCTTCGGCCCCAACGGCGAGCAGATCGCCAGCCTCGATCTTGCGGTCGAACGCGACGTTGCCGGACTGGAAGAATACCTCAAGCGCTTCCTTCCGTCCTCTGAGATCAAGGTCGAGCTGCTGAACGACAACGTGATCCTGACCGGCATGGTGGACACGCCGCTCGACGCCAAGCGCGCCGTCGATCTGGCGACCATCTTCGTCTCGGGCGGTGAAGCCACGACCGGCCAATATTCGCAGACAGCCGCCGGCGGATCGGCCAACGGCGGGGTCGACATCAACAATCCCGACCAGGAGCGCCGGGTCTCCAAGATCGTCAATCTGTTGCAGATCGTCGGCGACGATCAGGTGACGCTGAAGGTGACGGTGGCGGAAGTCAGCCGCTCGGTGATGAAGCAGCTCGGCGTCAACATGATCGGCAGCGGCAGCGCCAACGGCATTTCGTTCAGCACGGCAAGTTCTCCCGCCTTCGGGTTGGGCAAGCCGATTTCGCAGTCAACCGGCTTGGCGCTGGGAGACACCGTCGGAAACGGCATCCAGACCTACATCAATGCCATGGAGCAAAGCGGCGTCATGAAGACGCTGGCGGAGCCGACCCTCACCGCCGTTTCTGGCGAGAAGGCGACATTCAAGGTGGGCGGCGAATACAATCTGGTCAGCGGTCGCTCGAGCAACGTGTCGACTGACAACCAGACCGGCCTGACCACATATAGTTTCGACAAACTCGAATACGGCATTGGTCTCGAGTTCCAGCCGGTCGTGCTGTCGGCCGGGCGTATAAGCCTCAAGGTCAGAACCGCAGTTTCGGAGCCGACCACCGAAGGTTCGGCGACCATCGAAGGCGGAGGCACCACGCCCGGCATGACGATTTTGTCGCTCCGCAAGAGGTTGGCCGACACCACCGTCGAATTGCCTTCGGGCGGATCGATGATGATTGCCGGCCTCGTCCGCGACGACGTTCGCCAGGCTGTTTCAGGGCTGCCCGGCCTGGCCAAGATCCCGGTGCTTGGCGCGCTGTTCCGCAGCAAGGACTTCGTGCGCAACGAGAGCGAGCTCGTCATCATCATCACGCCTTACCTGGCAAGGCCGGTGGCGCGCAACGAACTAGCCAAGCCCGACGACAATTTCAATCCGCCGAGCGACGGCGCCGGCATGTTCCTTGGCCGCGTCAACCGCGTCTACGGCACCATGCAGACCGACAGGCCACCCGGCCGTTATCACGGCGTGGTCGGCTTCATCTACAAGTGAGCGGGAAAGCGGACATGTCTCAGTCAGCATATAAGGCCATCACGATCGCGACGACAGGATCGGGCCGGGAGCGCATCCGCCGGTCTGTCGTCCCGGCCCTGGCGATCGCGCTTGCGGCGTCGCTCGCCGGCTGCGCCAACTGGCACAGCGACAGCGTGACGGTCGGCGCCATCCCGGATGATTACCGCACGAACCATCCGATCGTGATCGCCGAGAAGAACCAGAAGATCGATCTGCCGGTCGGCGCCGGCGATCGCGGCATGACCGGCGCTCAACGCGACACGCTGCTCGGTTTTCTCGATAGCTATGACAGGAGCGCCGCGCCGACGTTGACGATCGCGACCCCCGTCGGATCGGCCAATCAGGCCGCCGCCACCGCCGCCAGCCGCGATTTCGCCAGGTTGGCAATGGCTGCCGGTGTCAAGCGCAACCGGATCGTCATGACATCCTATCAGTCTGCCGTGCCGGAGGCCTCGGCGCCGGTGCGCGTCGCCTTTGTCGCGGTGAGGGCCCAGACCGACAAATGCGGGCGTTGGCCGGACGACCTCGCGGAGACGTCGGAGAACAAGCATTACGCCGACTTCGGCTGTTCCTACCAGAACAACCTTGCAGCCCAGATGGCCAATCCCAACGATCTGATCGGGCCGCGCAAGCAGTCCGACATCGATGCCGAAAATCGCAGCAATGTGATCGATGTCTATCGTGGCCGAGGCATTTCGGACGAGTTCCTTGGCAATTCGGAAGTGACGTTCTGAGCCGCGCCGGATGACGGAAAGAGCATGACGATGAGCAATCTTGCCTACGACACGCCCGCAGATACCGGCGATCTTTCGCAACAGGACATCGCCGCCATGCAGGCGCTGCGCCCGGTGCCGCGCATCTCCATCCAGGCCTTCTGCGAGACCGAGGGCGTCGCCAGCCCCATCGAGCGTGCCGGCGAGGATCGCCGCATGGCCAAGGCCCATCTCAAGGTCCATATGGGCGGCATCGCCACCGCGATCGAATTCTACCAGTCGGCGCCGACACCCAACCTGATCCTGCTGGAATCGCGCAGCGAGCCGAAACAGCTGCTCGAACAGCTCACTCAGCTCGCCGAATATTGCGATCCGTCCTCGAAGGTAGTGGTCATCGGCCATTACAACGATGTCGGCCTCTACCGGGAGCTCATCCGTTCCGGCATTTCCGAATATGTCATCGCGCCGGTCTCGATGACCGATATCGTCAGCGTCGTGTCGTCGATCTTCGTCGATCCCGAGTCCGATCCGATCGGCCGCTCCATTGCCTTCATCGGCGCCAAGGGCGGCGTCGGCTCCTCGACGATCGCCCACAACGTCGCCTGGGCGATGTCGTCATTGTTCAAGTCTGAAGTCGTCGTTGCCGATCTCGATCTCGCCTTCGGCACCGCCAACATCAACTTCGACCAGGACCCCGCGCAGGGCATCGCCGAGGCGGTTTTTTCGCCCGAACGCGTCGACGAGGTCTATCTCGATCGGCTGCTCGCGCAGTGCGCCGAACATTTGTCTCTGCTGGCTGCACCCTCCACACTCGAGCGCGTCTACGATTTCGATCCGGACGCCTTCTCCCAGGTCATCGAAACGGCGCAGCGCAGCGCCCCTTTGCTTGTGCTCGACGTCCCTCACGTCTGGAGCGGCTGGACGAAGAGCACGCTGATCAAGGCCGATGAGATCGTCATCACGGCCACGCCCGAGCTCGCCAATCTGCGCAACACCAAGAATATGGTGGATATGCTGAAGCGCCTGCGTCCGAACGACCCGCCACCGAAGCTGATCATCAATCAGGCAGGTGTTCCGAAACGGCCGGAGATCGCGGCATCGGATTTTTCCGAACCGCTCGGCATCACGCCCATGGCGGTGATCAATTTCGAGCCGCTTTTGTTCGGCAACGCGGCCAACAACGGCCGCATGCTTGGCGAGATGGACGCCAAGAGCCCGGTCGTCGGCACGATCAACGAAATCGCGCATGTGCTGACCGGGCGCAGCGAAATCAAGGTGAAGAAGAAGGCAGGCCTGGGCTCCATCCTCGGCAAGCTTTCGCGCAACAAGAAGTGACGCTCGCAAAGCGGCATCGGATAGTCGATCATGTTTGGTAAAAGAGGCACAGACGACGGCAGCCGGGCAGCTCCCGAATTCCGTCCGCCGGCACCTCCTCCCGCCGCTCCCGCTCCGACCGGGACGATGGCTCTCGATCGGCCGGCCGCGCCGGCGCCGAGCACGCCCGCTGCGCCCCCCGTTCGCCGTCCGGTGGAAGCACCGCCGATGGCGCCCGAGCCGCCGAGAAGAGTCCAGCGCGAGCGCAGCGAGACCTACTACGACACCAAGAGCCAGGTGTTCTCCGCGCTGATCGACACGATCGACCTGTCGCAGCTCGCCAAGCTCGATCCGGAAAGCGCGCGCGAGGAAATCCGCGATATCGTCAACGACATCATCGCGATCAAGAACTTCGCGATGTCGATCTCCGAGCAGGAAGAGCTGCTCGAGGACATCTGCAACGACGTGCTTGGCTATGGGCCGCTGGAGCCGCTGCTCGCCCGCGACGACATCGCCGACATCATGGTCAACGGCTCCAAGAACGTCTACATCGAGGTCAACGGCAAGGTCGAACCGACCAGCATCCGCTTCCGCGACAACCAGCAGCTCCTCAACATCTGCCAGCGCATCGTCAGCCAGGTCGGCCGCCGCGTCGACGAATCGAGCCCGATCTGCGACGCGCGTCTTCCCGACGGCTCGCGCGTCAACGTCATTGCGCCGCCGCTCTCCCTCGATGGCACCGCGCTCACCATCCGCAAGTTCAAGAAGGACAAGCTGACGCTCGACCAGCTGGTCAAGTTCGGCGCCATCTCGCCGCAAGGCGCGGAGATTCTCAAGATCATCGGCCGCGTCCGTTGCAACGTCGTCATCTCGGGCGGTACCGGTTCGGGCAAGACGACGCTGCTCAACTGCCTGACCAACTACATCGATCGCGAGGAGCGGGTCATCACCTGCGAGGATTCGGCCGAGCTGCAGCTGCAGCAGCCGCACGTGGTCCGTCTCGAAACCAGGCCGCCCAATCTCGAAGGCGAGGGCGAGGTGACCATGCGCGACCTCGTCAAGAACTGCCTGCGCATGCGGCCCGAACGCATCATCGTCGGCGAGGTGCGCGGTCCGGAAGTGTTCGACCTTCTGCAGGCGATGAACACCGGCCATGACGGTTCGATGGGAACGATCCACTCCAACAGCCCGCGCGAATGCCTGAACCGTATTGAATCGATGATCGCCATGGGCGGCTATTCGCTGCCGCAGAGAACGGTGCGCGAGATCGTCGTCGGCTCGGTCGACGTCATCATCCAGGCGGCCCGTCTGCGCGACGGTTCGCGCCGCATCACCCACATCACCGAGGTGATCGGCATGGAAGGCGATGTCATCATCACCCAGGATCTCGTCCTCTACAACATCAAGGGCGAAGACTCGAGCGGCCGTCTGATCGGCGAGCATGTCTCCACCGGCATCGGCCGGCCGCATTTCTGGGATCGTGCCCGCTACTACGGCGAGGAGCAGCGTCTGGCCAATGCGCTCGAGGCCATGGAGAAACGCGCTGACTGATGCATCTGGAGGTCTGAAGCAATTCCAGGAAAAGTGTGAAGCGGTTTTCCGTCCGGAATTGCGTCTAAACGAAGAAATGGGCGGTTCGCCGTTTCTGTGAAACGGCGAAATGCCCTAGGGATCCCGGTCGATGTTCGGAATTGACACCACGGTTCTGGCTTTCGTTGTGCTTGCGGGCTTAAGCGCCGGCGCGGTGGCCTATGCTTTCCTGTTCAAGCGCATCGATAACGAAAAGCAGGCCGGCAAGCGGCTTGAGACGATCAAGGCGGCCGAGACCGACCGGTCGGTGGTGAAGGCTTCGCGCGACCGGGCCGCGGAAGCGGTCCGGCGGCGCAAAAGCCTCCAGGATTCGCTCAAGCAGCTCGATGAAAAGCAGAAATCCAACGACCGCAACATCAAGAAGCCGCCGCTGAAGGCCCAGATCCGCCAGGCCGGCATGACGGTTTCCATCGAGCGTTTCTACATCTACTCGGTGATCTGCGGGATCGTGCTTACCTTTCTCGTCTATCTCGCCGGTGCGCCATTGCTGGTCCTGCCTGGCGCTCTCCTGGCGGGCGCCTTCGGCCTGCCGCGCTGGTTCGTGTCGTTTCGCCGCGCGCGCCGGGTGAAGGCTTTCCTGGAGGAATTCCCGAACGCGCTCGACATCATCGTGCGCGCGGTCAAGTCCGGCCTGCCGTTGAACGATGCGATCCGCCTGATCGCGAACGAATCTCCCGAACCCGTTCGGGCCGAGTTCCGCCGCATCGTCGATTCCCAGCAGATGGGTCTGTCGATCCCCGATGCCACGCTGCGCATGTCCGAGACCATGCCCTGTTCCGAGGCGGGCTTCTTCGGCATCGTCATCCAGATCCAGTCGCAGGCCGGCGGCAATCTCTCCGAGGCGCTGGGCAATCTTTCGCGCGTGCTGCGCGACCGCAAGAAGATGAAGGCCAAGGTGCAGGCGCTGTCGATGGAAGCGAAGGCATCCGCCGTCATCATCGGCGCCTTGCCGTTCGTCGTCGCCTTCCTGGTCTATCTTTCTAGCCCGAACTACATCATGCCTTTGTTCACGACCAGCGTCGGCAATCTGATCCTCGGCTGCTCCGGCGTCTGGATGTCGATCGGCATCCTGGTGATGCGCAAGATGATGAATTTCGAAGTGTAGGGGCGCGGACCCATGACAGACCACGTCGTCAAGACGCTGACCGATCCTTCCTTTCTTATCGCGCTCCTGGTCGGCATCGCGGTTTTTGCGACCGTCTTCACGCTCATGCCGGCGCTTGGCGGCAATCAGCTCAAGGCGCGCATGAAAAGCGTGGCGCTCGAACGTGACGAGCTGCGTTCAAAGCAGCGTGCGCGCCTCGCCAGCGAAGCCGACCGCCGCCGCAAGGGCCTGCGCGAGGAGCAGTCGATCGGCATGCGCAACATCGTCGAACGGCTGGACCTCAAGCGCGCGCTTGCCGACGAAGGCACGCTGCAGAAGCTCAAAGTGGCGGGCTTCCGCGGCCAGAATCCACTGACGCGCTTCCTGTTCTTTCGCCTGATCCTGCCCTTCATCGGTTTCGCGCTGGCGGCGATCTACGTCTTCCTTCTCGGCGGTCTGCCGCAACAACCTGCCTTCATCAAGCTGTTCGTCTGCGTTCTGGTCGCCTATGGCGGCTTCTATGCGCCGATCCTCTATGTCAACAACCGCGCGACCAAGCGCAAGCAGTCGATCCAACTGGCATGGCCGGACGCGCTCGACCTGATGCTGATCTGCGTCGAATCCGGCATGTCGGTGGAAGCTGCGCTTCGCAAGGTCGCCGACGAGATCGGCGCCCAGTCCGTGGCGCTCGCCGAGGAATTCGTGCTCACCAACGCCGAGCTCTCCTATCTGCAGGACCGCAAGGTCGCCTATGAGAACCTGGCAAGCCGCACCGGCCTGGAATCGGTGAAGTCGGTTTCCCAGGCCCTGGTTCAGGCGGAGCGTTACGGCACGCCGGTGGCGCATGCCCTGCGCGTGCTGGCCTCGGAGAGCCGCGACATGCGCATGAACGCGGCCGAGAAGAAGGCCGCGGCACTTCCGCCGAAGCTCACCGTGCCGATGATCCTGTTCTTCCTGCCGGTTCTGTTCGCCATCATTCTGGGGCCGGCCGGCATCCAGGTCAGCCAGCGCGGCATCTTCGGCGACCAGCACAATTCCAGCAGCGAGTAGGCGAAGCTGTTGAGGTCATGACAAAGCCGCATGGCGGGTGCCGCGCGGCTTTTCGTTGGTTGGCGGAGATGGATTGCCGCGGCAGCGCGGTCAGTTGGTCGCGACCTTATCCTTGTCCTGATCCTTGAGCTGGCTCCAGGTATTCTTCTGGGCAAGCATCTGGCGCAGGTAGGCGACGTTGGCTTGCGCCTGCTCGGGCGAAAGCTCCTGCGAGGCGATTTTCTCGGCCTCGTCGAAGCGGCCCTGCAGGCCGACGACCAGCGCCAGGTTCTGCCGCACGCGGCTGTCGGCTGCCGGCTGCTGGGCGGCCGAGCGCATATAGGTTTCGGCGGTGCGCAGATCTCCCTCCAGCACATAGGACATGCCGAGATTGGAGAGGATCGAAGGTTCGTTCGGCTTGAGCTCGAGCGCCTTTCGATAGTCCTGACGAGCCTCGTCCCGCTGCCCCATCTGGTCAAGGATCGCGGCTTCCGCCGAAACCAGGCGCCAATCCGGATATTCCGGCGTCTGCGCGCGGCGCACTGCATCGAGCGCCTGCTCGAACTGCCCGTTGGCGGCCAGCGCCTTGCCGTAGGCGGCGAGCACGTCACGGTCCTTGGGGTAGGCGATTGCGAGCTTGCGCATCACGGCCAGCGACTGGTCGGCGTCGCCATCCATCTGCAGCGCCGCGGCGAAATTCGTGGCGATGCGTTTGTCGTTCGGGCTCCTGGCATAGGAATCGCCAAGTCTGGTGGTGGCGCTGTGCAATTCGCTGGCCGACATTGTTTCCAGCGGTCTGTTGTCGGAGCGGGAAATGGAGCCCGTCGTGAATTTGCTGGTGCTGCCGCAGCCCGCCACGCTGGCCGCCAGCGCTGCCACGAATGCCGCGGTGATCAGACGTTTGCCTGCGACGTTCAACGCTTTGATCGGCATCGGCGCTGGTCTCCATTCCTGCGCGGCCATTGTCTGGCCGTCTTCCCTCCCGCAGAAATATTCTGTTAACCCTAACGGACGGTTAAGAAGGCCTCTGAAGTTCCTTCGTGTAGGCGAGGCCCTGGTCAGGGAAACGACCAACTTCTCGGAGGCAACCGCGTTCGGACCCACGCTGTCACTTGCCCACCGGCGACGCCTCTGTCAGTGGAAACGAGAACAAACCTTGAGTCGGAGACTGTCGAATGGCCGTCGAACTTGTCGAACGCAAACCTGAGAACGCCTTGCCGGTTCATCTGGTGGCAAAGGACGGTCTTGAAGAAGCCGGCCTCGCGCCAGCGGCAATTGCCTGGGCCCGGGCGAACGGCTTTTCCGGCGAGGCAGGCCGGACCCTGATCCTGCCGGGCGAGGGTGGCGCGCTCGCCGGCGCGCTGTTCGGCATCGGCGACGGCGAGAGCCAGCTTGCCGTCGGCGCCCTGGCGAGATCGCTGCCCGAAGGCGAATGGCATTTTGCCCAGGATTTGCCCGCGCCCGATCTTGCGGCGCTGGCGCTCGTCCTCGGCGGCTACGTCTTCACCCGCTACGGCAAGAAGCCGGGCAAGGCGTTGCGCTTCGCGCTGCCACCGGGCACCGACGGCGCGCATGTGCGCCGCATCGCCGAGGGCGTGTTCCTGGCGCGCGACCTCGTCAACACGCCGACGAGCGACATGGGGCCGGCTGAACTGGAGGAGGCCGTCCAGGCATTGGCCGCCGACCACGGCGCCGACGTCTCCGTCGTCAAGGGCGACGATCTCCTGGTGCGGAATTTCCCGATGATTCACGCCGTTGGCCGCGCCTCGGCCGGCGCGCCGCGGCTGATCGACATGACATGGGGACCGAGCGACGCGCCTAGGGTGACGCTGGTCGGCAAGGGCGTCTGCTTCGACACCGGCGGCCTCGATATCAAACCGTCGTCGGGCATGCTGTTGATGAAGAAGGACATGGGCGGCGCCGCCAATGTGCTGGGTCTCGCCTCCATGATCATGGCGGCGAGACTGAATGTCCGGCTGCGTGTGCTGATCCCCGCGGTCGAGAATTCGATCGCCGGCAACGCCTTCCGGCCGGGGGACGTGCTGAGGAGCCGCAAGGGCATCACGGTCGAGATCGGCAACACCGACGCCGAAGGCCGCCTGGTCCTGGCCGACGCGCTGGCGCTTGCCGACGAGGAAAGGCCGGCCCTGCTGGTCGACATGGCGACGCTGACCGGAGCCGCCCGTGTCGCGCTCGGTCCCGATCTGCCGCCCTTCTACACCGGCGACGAGGCGCTGGCCGCCGATCTGGCTGAGGCTTCGCTCGCCGTCGAGGATCCGCTGTGGCGCATGCCCTTGTGGCGGCCCTACGATGCAAAGCTTACCTCGAAGATCGCCGACATCAACAACGTCACCACGGATGGTTTTGCCGGATCGATCACCGCAGCTCTCTTCCTCAAGCGCTTCGTCGAGAGAACGCCGGCATGGGCGCATTTCGACATTTTTGCCTGGAATCCTGCCGACCGCCCGCACGGCCTGACAGGTGGCGAGGCTCAAGGCATTCGCGCGCTGGAGCGGATCATTTCGACAAGGTTCGGATAGAGCAATTCCAGGAAAAGTGCGCAGCGGTTTTCTGTCCGGAGTTGCGTCAGACAAGAGCGCAATTCCAGGAAAAGTCTGAAGCGGTTTTCCGTCCGGAATTGCCTAAAACAAATACTCGGCGAGAAGCCGGCAAAACGCCGTGGACTGAAACGGAAGCGAAACAATTTGCCGTCATGATTACGCCATGTCGATCTCGATGCGCCCGAGCCAGGCCTTGCGACTGTGGCAGCAGGTGTTGCTGTCGCAGGTGCGCGACGGCGCGCCCGATCTCACCATGCGCCAGACGGCGATCCTGCTCACCATCTATCTCGACCCGCCGCCGCACACGGTGCGCGGTCTGGCCGCCAGGCTCAATGTCACCAAGCCGGTCATCACCAGGGCGCTCGACACGATGGGCGCGCTGAAGCTGGTCTCGCGCCACCGCGACGAGCTCGACAAGCGCAACGTGCTCATCCGGCGCACGGTCGAAGGCGCGCTCTTTGTCGAGCGCTTCGGCGATGGTATCGTTGACCGGGCGCACGAATTACCAATCTAGAGCATGATCCCGAAAAGTGGGAACCGGTTTTCGGATAAGATCATGCTCAATCAAGCAGAGTTATCGATTTGACCGCCAGGGATGCCCGCCTTCACGCCTTTCGTTCCGATCTCGCCGATGCCAGGCTGAAAGGAGAGGTCGCCGCCGACCGCTTTGTTGCCGGCCGGCCGGCGCGGATCACGACTTCCGTCGCCGACCTGCGCAAGGCGCCGCGCCCCGATGCCGGCGTCAACACCCAGGCGCTGTTCGGCGACGACGTGCTTGTCTTCGAGGACGCGGAAGGCTGGGCCTGGGTGCAGGCCGAGCGCGACGGCTATGTCGGCTATGTCGCCGACAATGTTCTTGGGGCTCGCGAGCATGCGCCGACCCACATCGTCTGCGTGCCGCGCACCTTCCTTTATCCGGGGCCCGACCTGCGCTTCCCGATCAGCGGCCAATTGTCGATGGGCTCGACGGTGACGGTCACCGGTTCCGCCGAAACGCGCGGCACGCATTACGCGCTGCTGCCCTCCGGCCAGGCGATCATCGCCCGCCATCTGCGGCTGGTCGCCGACCTTGCCGACGACTACGTCACGGTGGCCGAGAGCTTTCTCGGCACACCCTATCTGTGGGGCGGCGTTTCCGGCTTCGGCATCGACTGCTCCGGGCTGGTGCAGCTTGCGATGCGCATGATCGGCAGGGATGTGCTGCGCGATTCCGACATGCAGGCCGCGAGCATCGGCACGCCGTTCGAACCGGGTCCCGATTTTTCCGGGCTGCAGCGCGGCGACCTCGTCTTCTGGAAGGGCCACGTCGCCGTCATGACCGACGCGAAAGACATGATCCACGCCAACGGCCACACCATGTTGGTCTCGCGCGAGGGCCTGAAAGAGGCGGTCGAGCGGATCGGTTATCTCTATGGCGGTCCGACGGGGTTCCGCAGGCCGTAGCGCCAGCTTCCCCTTCTCCCCTTGTGGGAGAAGGTGTCGCCGAAGGCGACGGATGAGGGGTGCTCCAGGGAAAGCCAGCGTCTCACTTCGCTGGAACACCCCTCATCCGTCTCGGCGCTATCGCGCCGATCCACCTTCTCCCACAGGGGGAGAAGGGGACAAGGCGCCTGATCCCCTTTTGTTCCGATTTTTCTTGGCGATTGCTTGCCGTCGCGCTACCTCTGGCGCGTGACAGAGCAGCCGCGCCTTGCCGAACAGAATGCCGCCGTTCTCCTGCCCGAGCCATTCGTCAAATGGTTCGGCGCAAAAGGCTGGTCGCCGCGCGTCCACCAGCTCGAACTGCTCGCGAAGGCGCAAGGTGGACAATCGGTGCTGCTGATCGCGCCGACCGGCGCCGGCAAGACGCTCGCCGGCTTCCTGCCTTCGCTGACCGACCTGGCCAACCGGCCGCGCCGCAAACCCGGCCAGGCGCATCGCGGCATCCACACGCTCTACATCTCGCCCCTCAAGGCGCTGGCCGTCGACATCGAGCGCAACCTCGGCAAGCCGGTCGAGGAGATCGGCTTGCCGGTCACCATCGAGACTCGCACCGGCGACACGCCCTCGCACAAGCGCCAGCGGCAGAAACTGGCGCCGCCCGACATCCTGCTCACCACCCCCGAGCAACTCGCCTTGCTGATTGCTGGAAACGATGCAAAACGTTTCTTCGAGGACCTGCGCTATGTCGTGCTCGACGAATTGCATTCGCTCGTCACGTCGAAGCGCGGGCATCTTTTGGCGCTCGGCCTGGCGCGGTTGCGCACCTTCGTTCCCGAGCTGCAGACCATCGGTCTGTCGGCAACCGTCGCCGAGCCGGATGAATTGCGGCGCTGGCTGGTTGCGCAGAATCCTCCCAAAAACGCAAAGAACCCCGACATGGCCGGGCTGATCACTGTCGCCGGCGGCGCCAAGCCCGACATCTCCATTCTCGACTCGCGCGAGCGCGTGCCGTGGTCGGGGCATTCGGCCCGCTACGCCATTCCAGAGATATACGAGGCGATAAAGCAGCACCGCACGACGCTTCTCTTCGTCAACACGCGCAGCCAGGCCGAGCTTTTGTTCCAGGAGCTGTGGCGGGCCAATGAAGACTCGCTTCCGATCGCCCTGCATCATGGTTCGCTCGACGTCGGCCAGCGCCGGCGCGTCGAGAAGGCGATGGCCGACAATGCGCTGCGCGCCATTGTCGCCACCTCGACGCTCGACCTCGGCATCGACTGGGGCGATGTCGATCTGGTCGTGCATGTCGGCGCGCCGAAGGGCGCCAGCCGCCTGGCGCAGCGCATCGGCCGCGCCAACCACCGCATGGACGAGCCGTCGAAGGCGATCCTGATCCCTGCCAACCGCTTCGAGGTGCTGGAATGCCGCGCAGCCCTCGACGCCAACTATCTCGGCGCGCAGGACACGCCGCCGCTGGTCAAGGGCGCGCTCGACGTGCTCTCCCAGCATGTGCTGGGCGTCGCCTGCGGCGGACCATTCGACGCCGACCATCTGTTCGAGGAGATTCGAACTGCGGCTCCCTATGCCGCTCTGGAGCGCGAGACCTTCGACCGCGTCGTCGACTTCGTCGCCACCGGCGGCTACGCGCTGAAGAACTACGAGCGCTATGCCCGCATCCGCCGCAACAAGGACGGGCTCTGGCGCATCTCGCATCCAAGTGTCGCGCAGCAATACCGGCTCAATGTCGGCACCATCGTCGAGATGCCGGAACTCAACATCCGCTATGTCCGGCAAGGCCGCGGCATGGCCGGCCGCGGCGGGCCCGTGCTCGGCAAGATCGAGGAATATTTCGCCGAGACGCTGCGCCCCGGCGACAATTTCCTGTTCGCCGGCAAGGTGCTGCGCTTCGAAGGTATCCGCGAGAACGAGTGCGTCGTCTCCAACGGCGCCGGCGCCAACATCATCGTGCCGTCCTATGCCGGCGGCAAATTCCCGCTGTCGACCTATCTCGCTGAGCAGGTGCGCGGCATGCTGGCCGACAGCGGTCGTTGGAAGGTCTTGCCCGAGCAGGTCGCAGACTGGCTGCGGATACAGAAAGAGAGGTCCGTCTTGCCGAAGCGTGGCGATCTCCTGATCGAGACCTTTCCCCGCGGCAACCGTCACTACATGGTCGCCTATCCCTTCGAAGGCCGGCTCGCGCACCAGACGCTCGGCATGCTTTTGACGCGCCGGCTGGAGCGAGCGCATGCACGGCCGCTCGGCTTCGTCGCCACCGACTATTCGCTGGCCGTCTGGGCGCTGGACGATATGGCGGCGCTGTTCAAGGCGAAGAAGCCGTCGCTGGCCGCACTTTTCGACGAGGATATGCTGGGCGACGATCTCGAGGCCTGGCTGAACGACAGCTGGATGCTGAAGCGCACTTTCCGCACATGCGCCGTCATCGCCGGGCTGATCGAGAAGCGCTACCCCGGACAGGAAAAGAGCGGCCGCCAGGTGACGGTCTCGGCGGACTTGATCTACGATGTGCTGCGCAGCCACGAGCCGGACCATATCCTGCTGCAGGCAACACGCACCGACGCCTCGGCCGGCCTGCTCGATGTCAGCAGACTTGGCGAGATGCTCTCGCGCGTGCGCGGTCGAATCGTGCATAAGCATCTCGACCAGATCTCGCCGCTGGCGGTGCCGGTGATGCTGGAGATCGGCAAGGAATCGGTCAATGGCGGCGCCAACGACACGCTGTTGATGGAGGCCGCCGATCTGGTCGAAGAGGCGATGGGCGGCCGAGCGTAACCGACTGAGAGAGGGCCACGAGGGGATGAATTTTTCGCTGTCGCGCGCGACGCTGATCGCCGAGGCCGACCTTGTCGGCATCGCCGGCGAGCGCGCGGTCTGCGACCGGCGTGGCGTTCTCTATTTCCCCGATCTGCGGCTGCTCGCGGTCTCCGACCTGCACCTCGAAAAAGGCTCTTCTTTCGCCAGGCGCGGTGCGTTGATCCCGCCTTACGACACGGGCGCCACCTTGCTGCGGCTTCAGGGAGTTATCGCCGATTATCAGCCGCGGATCGTCGTCAGCCTTGGCGACTCCTTTCATGACGGCGGTGGCGCCGAGCGCATGCATTCGAGCTTCCGCGAACGGTTGGAGGCGATGATGGCCGGCCGCGACTGGTTCTGGGTTGCCGGCAACCACGATCCGGATGCGCCCGCCGACTTGCCCGGCGAGACGGTCAAGGAACTCGCCATTGGCACGCTGCTGTTTCGGCACGAGCCCTCGAAGGCAAGGGTCGAGGGCGAAATCGCCGGCCATCTCCATCCTTGCGCGCGCATCGTGCAGCGCGGCCGCTCGGTCAGGCGGCGCTGCTTCGCCGGCGATGGCGGCCGCATGATCATGCCGGCCTTCGGCGCCTATACCGGCTCGCTCAACGTGCTCGACCGCGCTTATGCCGGCCTGTTCCGGCTGGAAACGCTTGTTGCCTATATGCTGGGCGCCGAGCGCATTTTCGCCATCTCCGGCTCGATGCTGCGGCCGGGCTGAAGCCGCCTCTATCTGCCATAGTAGAGCGTGACGGTGTGCTTCGCTTCGGCGAAGAACAGCCAGCGCTCGACCAGCATGCCGGCAAATTGGGAGATGGCCGCAAGCGCCGATGCAATCGCCGCGAAGGGCCATGGTGAGGCAAGGGCAATAGCAAGCAAGACAGCCGGGGCGGCGAAAGCCAGGCTCTGCGCGATCTGCCTTAGCTTTGCGCTGTGCTTGCGTGCGATGCGGAATCCCATCTCCTTGAGCAGGTAGTTTTCTTCCGTGTGCGGCCATTCGATCGACCGCACCGTGCCGCCGGCCAGCCCCGTCGCCGTATTGGCAGTGGTCGGGATCTCCAGCCGGTCGTTGTATCGCCAGGTCGCCAGCTTCCAGGCCCAGCCGGCAAGCGTGGCGAGCAGCGCTCCGGTCGACACCGCCGTCGAGCCCACGGCGAAACCCTGGAGCAGGGCGTTGGCGAGAACGCTGCCGGTCATCGCCGAGAAAATAAGATAAGCCGGCAAAGTATAACGGCTGTGCCACTGCGCGATCGGCTTGAGCGAGGCATAGATCATGCCTGTCGTGCAGACCGTTGCAATTGCACCGGCCGCCGCCAGCAGGCCAGCGATGGCCACCCAGCCGCCGGTGTGGCCGAGAAGCACCCAGCCGAAGCCGAACAACGCGGCAGGTACAAACGTCGCGACCGAGGCCACACCTTCGCGCGACAGCCAGGAGCTGCGCCATTGCGAGAAGGCGCGCCAGGCGCGCTCGGGCCGGCCAAGATGGCTGGTCGAGGTGAGCAGGCCGGCCGCGATCAGGCCGAGCGCAAGCGCCATGCCGGCGAGCCCAAGCCAGAACCCGGGTTGGATGAAACCTAACCCGCCAAGCAGGCCGAGCAGCGCCAGCAGGCCGTAGCCGGCGCCGGTCGCGGTGGTGAAGAAGATGACGGAAAAGGCGGGATGCATGATCGGCTGAAGCTAGTTCGAAAGCATGCGGTCGATCCAGCCGAGAAAGCCGCCTTCCGTCTTGATAGGCTCCAGCGCCGGCGCGTCCACTTTCGCCGCGCGTTCGCTGCGGGCGCGCGGCGGCAGGTACTTGTTGGTCGGCTTGTAACCAAGCTCGGGCATCAGCTCGACACCGCCGCGCTCGACAACCAACTGCGAGATGGCGGAGGCCGGATCGCCCAGATCGCCGAAATGCCGGGCGCTGGTCGGGCAGGCCGCGACGCAGGCCGGCACCCGGTCTTCCTCGGCCAGATTGTCGTTGTAGATGCGGTCGACGCAGAGCGTGCATTTCTTCATCACGCCGACATCGGTGTCGAACTCGCGCGCGCCATAGGGACAGGCCCAGCTGCACAGCTTGCAGCCGATGCATTTATCCTCGTCGACCAGCACGATGCCGTCCGAGACGCGCTTGTAGGAAGCGCCGGTCGGGCAGACGGTGACGCAGGCGGGTTGCTCGCAATGCAGGCAGGAGCGCGGAAAATTCACCGTACGGCCGCCCATCTCGGTCGTGTGCTCATAAGCGTGCACACGGTTGAACCAGACGCCGTCGGCATGTGCGCCATAGGGATCGGTGTCTGTCAGCGGCGCCATATGGCCGCCTGTGTTCCATTCCTTGCAAGCGGTCACGCAGGCCTGGCAGCCGACGCAGGTGTCCAGATCGATGACGAGGCCAAGCTTTTTCTCCGTCCGGGCGGGAAGGCAGGTCATTCGGCGGCTTCCCTCTTCATGCGGAATTCTGCGCCGAAGCGAAGCACATCCGGTGGCGGCTCGAACTGGGGCGGCTGGGCAAAACGTTCGAATTGCGGTTCGGTGAATCCTGCTTCTTCCGCCGCGCATTTGGCGATGCGCACGCGCACGTCGAACCATGCCGCCTGCCCGGTGACCGGATCGGAATTCGAATAGCGCCTGCCATTGGCATCGGCAGAGGTCTGGTCGCCGATGATGTGGTTGAGCAGGAAGCCGCGGTTGCTCTCCGCGGCATCGTCCTTCAGGCCCCAGCTGCCGCGGCGCTTGCCGATCGCGTTCCAGGTCCACACCGTGTCGGGGTTCACGCCATCGATCAGCTTGATCTGGCCTTTCACCCGGCCGTTGATGCTCTCGATCCACACCCAGTCGTCATCGGCAAGGCCGAGATTGGCGGCGGTCTGCGAATGCACGAACAGCCGGTTCTGGCTGGTGATTTGTCTTAGCCACGCATTCTGCGAGCCCCAGGAATGGTACATGTGCATCGGTCGCTGCGTCAGGGCATGCAGTGGGTATTTTTGCAGATCGACGGCCTCGTCCTCGAAAGGCGCGTACCAAAACGGCAACGGGTCCATATAGCTCTCGATGCGGTCGCGTTCGGCCTTCGGCGGCTGCGCTTTTCCATGGCCGCGCGCGGCGAGGCGAAAGCGCTGGATCGGCTCTGAATAAAGCTGGAAGACGATCGGCTCCGCCTTGGCGATGAAGCCCATTTGGACGGCGAAATCGAGATAGGCGCGGTTGCCCATCTTGTAGTAGCGCTGGTCGTCGGAAAAATCGTGGTGCCAGAAGCCGCCATTGTCGATGTAGCGCTGCAGCTGGTCCGGATTGACCTCGCCCTTGCCGATCGAGCTTCCGTCCTTGCCGCGCCAGCCGGCGAGCGGGCCGATGCCGGGCGCGCGCTCGTGGTTGACGATGTAGTCGGCATAGTCGCGGTATTTCGCCGAGCCGTCCTCGGTGACGAAGCCGGGCAGGCCGAGCCGCGCGCCAAGCTCGATCAGCACCGACTGGAACGGCCGCACGTCGCGGTCCGGCTGCACGACGGGATGGCGGATGGCGTCGCCCGGCCCGTCGGCATGGCTGATCGGCCGGTCGAGCAGGCTGATGCAGTCATGCCGCTCGAGATAGGTCGTGTCGGGCAGCACCAGGTCGGCAAACGGCACCGTCTCGGAATAATAGGCGTCGGAATAGATGATGAAGGGGATCTTGTACGCGCCCGACGAATCCTTGTCGGTCAGCATGGCGATGGTCTCGACGGTGTTCATCGACGAGTTCCAGGCCATGTTCGACATGTACATCATCAGCGTGTCGATCGGATAAGGATCGCCGGCCCAGGCGTTACGGATGACCGAGTGCATCAGGCCGTGCGCGGCTAAAGGCGCCTCCCAGGAATAGGCCTTGTCTATGCGGGTAGGGCGGCCGGCCTCGTCGACGAGCAGGTCGTCCGGCCCGCACACGAAGCCGAGCGGCATGCCGTCCAGCGGCGCCATCGGCCGCGCATTTTTTCCAGCGGGTTTTGGCCCCGGAGGCGCGCAACGGGGGTAGGGCGGCTTGAACCGGAAGCCGCCGGGAACGTCCACCGTGCCCAAAAGCACCTGCAGCAGATGGATGGCGCGGCAGGTATGGAAACCGTTGGAATGGGCCGAGATACCACGCATGGCGTGCATCGAGACAGGCCGGCCTTTGATCGTCTCGTGACGCCGGCCCGCCCAATCGGTCCAAGCAACCGGCAGTTCGATCGCCTGCTCGAAAGCGACATGCGCCAGCTCCGCCGCGATCCGGTGGATCGTATCGGCGCTGACCCCGCAGCGCTCTGCCACCGCATCCGGCGAATAGCTTTCGTCCAGATATCGTTCTGCAATGAGCTGGAACACCGGCACGCAGCGGCTGCCATTGACCGTGTAGTTGCCGGTCAGCGCCGGCTTTGCCTCGGGGTCGGTTGCGTTGACCAGCGCCTTCGCCACCCTGTCCCAAGCCAGCAGGTTGCCGGCATCATCGCGCGCGAACAGTCCGTCATCGACCGCGCCGGGCTCCTGAGTCACAAGCACTGCGGCGTTAGTGTAGCGCAGCAGATAATCGAGATCGACGCGGCCGGCCTTCAGCAGTTCGTGGACGATGGCGAACACGAACAGGCCGTCCGTGCCCGGCCGGATGCCGATCCAGTCGTCGGCAATCGCGTTGTAGCCTGTGCGGCACGGATTGATCGAAACGACCTTGGCGCCGCGCGCCTTGAGCTTGCCGAGGCCGATCTTGATCGGGTTGGAATCATGGTCCTCGGCGACGCCGAACAGCATGAAGTATTTCGTGTTGTCCCAGTCGGGCTCGCCGAACTCCCAGAACGAGCCGCCGATCGTGTAGAGACCGCCGGCCGCCATGTTGACCGAGCAGAAGCCGCCATGGGCGGCGAAATTCGGCGTGCCGAACTGGCTCGCCCACCAGCCGGTCAGCGATTGCGACTGATCGCGCCCGGTGAAGAAGGCGAGTTTCTTTGGATCGGTCCGCCGGATCGCCGAAAGCCGCTCGCTGGCGATTGTGAGCGCTTCGTCCCACTCGATCTCTCGGAACTCGCCTGAGCTGCGCGGGCCAGTGCGCAGAAGCGGCTTCTTCAGCCGCGCCGGGCTGTAGTGCTGCATGATCCCGGCGCTGCCCTTGCCGCAGATCACGCCGCGGTTCACCGGGTGGTCCTTGTTGCCGTTGATGTAGCGCACCTTGCCGTCCTTGATGTGGACGTCGATGCCGCAGCGGCAGGCGCACATGTAGCAGGTGGTCTTGGCGATGCGATCGGAAACGCTCGGCGCGGTATCGACGCCGTCGCCCTCGTTGGGCGCTTGGCTGTCGGCCAGCGGCTGCTGGGAGGGTGCGGAATTGGCACCGCGCGGCGCGCCGCTGTTCATGATCCGCGAGCGCTCTTACCGCTCGCCATCCTGGCTTTCGTCTTCGGCCCTGGTCCGCGCATATAGTGGAGCTCGGGATGGTAGCGCTCGCCGGCCAACTGCCGCCTCAGCCTGCGGCTCCAATGCGCGAAAAGGGATTTGAAGCGCCCGATCATTTCCAACCTTGGCTGTAGAACAGCCAATTTTTTCCAAGCTTTGGCAAAAAGTTAGAACAAAGAGATTGATCTGTCTAACAAGCGGTGCTTGTAATTCCGATCGGTTTTGCTTCTTAGTTGGCCATGACCCTCGATCAGTTGCGCATATTCGTCGCCGTCGCCGAACACGGCCACATGACCAAGGCGGCCGAACTGCTAGGCATCTCCCAGTCCGCCGCCTCGGCGGCCATCCGCGCGCTCGAAAGCCAGCATGGCGTGCGCCTGTTCAACCGCGTCGGCCGCAACATCGAGCTGGCGCAGACCGGCCATCGGTTCCTGCCCGAGGCCAAGGCGGTCCTCGAGCGCGCTGCGGCCGCTCACAACGTGCTGGAGCATGTCTCTCAGACCGTTACCGGCAGCCTGTCGATATCGGCGAGCCAGACCATCGCCAGCTATTGGCTGCCGCGGCGCCTGGCCGCGTTCCACGAAGCCTATCCAGCGGTGCGCCTCAGCGTCACCATCGGCAACACCCGACAGGTGGAGGCCAATGTGCTGGACGGCCGGGCCGATTTCGGCCTCGTCGAGGGACGCACCGAGTCCGACATCCTGCGGCGCGCCACGGTCGACGAGGATCGCCCCATGCTGGTGGTGGCGCGCTCGCATCCGGACATTCCGATGACGCCGGCAGGAAACCTCGACATCAGGGCATTGCGCTGGATCATCAGGGAAGGCGGCTCGGGCACGCGCGAGGCGCTGGAGGATTTTGCGCGCAGTGAGGGCGTCGCGCCGGCGGAGCTGCAGATCTTTCTCGTACTGCCCAGCAACGAGGCCGTGCGTCAGGCGGTGGAGGCCGGCGCCGGCGCCACCATCATTTCCGAGCTCGTCGTCGCGCGCTCCCTGGCGGAGGGCAGCCTGCGGTCAGTGCCGGTCGATCTGCCGAAGCGCGATTTCGCCATGATCACCCACCGCGACCGGCAGGCGAGCCTCGCCCAGATGGCGCTGAAGGCTCATTTGGGTGGAAAGGTCGGCTGACGCCAGGACGAGGATCGTCGCAAACGCTCGCGATTGTTCGATACCTCCGAACTTCGTCATTCTAGGGCGAAGCAGTCGCGAAGCGACGTCGCGGAGACCCTAGAATCCATTCCGTTACGTCGGCCGGGGAATGCAACGGAGCAGAATTCTGCACGGCCGCGACACTCGAATGTCACGGAATGGATCCTCGCGTCTGCGCCGCGTCGCTGCGCTCCTTGCTCCGCCCGTGGATGACGAAGAGATGGGCGTTTTGGCCAATCTCCTGGGCACGCCGCCCGCTACTGGATGCAGCTAACTTGCGGCAAAAACTGGCTGTCAGGCGAATTTCCGCCGCGCATCCAGCGCCAGGCCGAGCCCGACCGAGCCGAACATGTCGCCTTCGATGACGGAGGCTTGCGGCACCAGCGAAAGGATCCGCCGCTTTGCCAGCGGGATCGCGGTCGAGCCGCCGGTCAGGAACACGGCGGTGATGGCCGAAGCGGGGACGCCGGCGTCGGCGATCGTCTGCCTCACCGTCACGGTCACCCGTTCGATGTCTCCGCCGATCGTCTCCTCAAGCCCCTCGCGCGTGATCCCGGCCGCGAAGCGCGCGGCGGGCAGCGACACCTTCACCTCGGCCGAGGCCTGGTCGGTCAGCGCGATCTTGGCCCGTTCGACCAGGCCGGCCATCGCGTGGCCGTAACGATGCTCGACGATGTGGATGAAGCGGTCGACGAGGTCGGCGCGCTCGGCCTCGAAGCGGATTTGTTTCAGGTCCGACATCGCCTTGGCGGTGTAGACCAGGTTGATGCGCTGCCAGGTCGCGAGGTCGATGAAATAGCTCGCCGGCAGGTTGCGCTTGCCGTCCTTGGTCGGCGTCAGATAGCCGAGCTCGGGCATGACATGCGCGATGCTGAGCAGCCGGTCGAAGTCCGTGCCGCCGATATGGATGCCGCGATTGGCTAATATGTCGCCCTTGCGGTCGTCCGAGCGGGCGCGCTCCGGCGAGACGCGTACCACCGAGAAGTCGGAGGTGCCGCCGCCCATGTCGACGATCAGCGCCAGCTCTTCCCGGGCGACGTTCTGTTCGTAGTCAAGCGCCGCCGCGATCGGCTCGAACTGGAAGGCGATATGCTTGAAGCCTTGCCCGCGCGCAGCCTTTTCGAGCTCGCCCTGTGCTTTCGCGTCGGCTTCGGCATCGTCGTCGACGAACTGCACGGGGCGGCCGAGCACGACGCGTTCGACAGGGCCGCCCGCATCGTCTTCCAGCCGCTTTTTTAAATGGCTGAGGAAGAACCCGATGATATCGACGAAGCCGATCAGGCGCGCCTTGATGCGCGTCTTCTCGTTCGCAAGCGAGCTGCCGAGCACGCTTTTCAGCGAACGCATCAGCCGGCCCTCGACGCTGTCGGTATAGTCGGCGATCGCGCGACGGCCAAAATAGGTATGGCCGTCCTCGAAGTTGAAGAAGACAGCGCTCGGCAAGGTGGGCTGTTCGCCCTCCAGCGCCACCAGTCGGGCGCGGCCGTCGCGGATCACGCCCACCGTGGAATTGGACGTGCCGAAATCGATGCCGCCGAATGCTGATTGCATCGCAGCCTCCTGTCATTGCTTCATGGCGGCAGGCAAACGCATCGACGCGCCGTCGCCCGGATAGCCGGACCGCTCTGCCGAAATTGAATGTGAGTGCTTGTCCCTAGGGGTGGGAGGCGGCGATTTATCGCAAAACCGGGAAAAGGGAAACCCCTCTTTTCACGGGAAAATGGGTGTTCCCATTTTTCCCGCGAAGCATCAATCCTTGCGGAAGACCAGGCGCCCGAGCCACCCGGTCAGCATCGCAAGCGACACGGCGAACGCACCGTAGAGGAAGGAATAGTCGTGCGCGACGCGGAAGATCGACTGCTCGAAGCCGGACTTGCGGATTTCGAGCTGGGCGGAGCTTTCCTTCACGAACATGCCGCTCTTGAACAGGAAGGCGCGCGCCTTGTGCGTGCCGACCGGAATGTTGGGCGCCAGCCGCACGGTGGCGCGGAACAGGCTCTGCGACAGGAACTGCACGCCGCCGACATTCTCGCTGTAGAGGCCGGTTGCCGTCTTGCGCTCGCGCAGTGCCGCGGTGAACTCCTCGATCGTCGCTGGGTTGTCGGTCTCGTCGGCGGGCTTCATGTAGAGGTTCTGCGAGCCCAGCGAAAGCTGCTTGTACTTGTTCGGGTCGGCGATGTCCTGCAGGGGCCGCGTCGTGGCGACCGAATAGGACACCGGCACGTTCTCGAAGGTTTCCGATTCCAGGTTGATCCAGACGCCGAGCACCCTGTCCTTGCGGCGCACGACGACCGGCCGCGGCGGCCCTTCGAGCACGACGACGACGTCGTAGCGCCCCTGCCGCGAGACCAGCGGATCGGGATTTTCAAGCGATCCAAAGATGGTGAGGTCCGCGCCGGAGAAACCGGCGGTGATCGAGATGGCGTCGGTGGACAGGCCAATCTGGATGCCCTCGGCGGCGGGCGGCGTTTGCGCCGTCGCCGGCGACAAGGCGAAGAGGAGTGAAAGTGAAACGGTGGCTGCGAACGCTTTCAATCCCGCCATCAGCTCAGGCCCGCGAGCGAATAGAGGTTGGGCGGCGTCACGAACAGATCGATGGCAAGGCGAATGGCGACCGCCAGCACCAGCATCGCCAGCAGCGCCCGCAACTGCTCGCCGCGCAGCCTTTGGCCGGCCTTGGCGCCATATTGCGCGCCGGCAACGCCGCCGGCCATCAAGAGGAAGGCGAGGATGACGTCGACGGTCTGGTTGGTCGTGGCATGGACCAGCGTGGTGTAGGCCGAGGTGAAGATGATCTGGAACAGCGAGGTGCCGATAACGACGTTGGTCGGCACCTTGAGCAGGTAGATCAGCGCCGGCACCATGATGAAGCCGCCGCCGACGCCCATGATCGACGACAGGAAGCCGATGGCCGCGCCGAGCCCGAGCACCGGGATGACGCTGACGAACAGCTTCGAGGCGCGGAAGCGCATCTTGAACGGCAGCCGGTGAATCCAGTTGTGCTGGCCGGATTTCTTCAGCACAGGCGCGGCGCCGCTGCGGCTGGCGCGCAGCGCATTGACGCTCTCGACCAGCATCAGTCCGCCGACGGTGCCGAGCAGCGCGACGTAGAGCAGCGAGATGAAGAGGTCCAACTGGCCGAGCCGGCGCAGCAGCGCAAACACATAGATGCCGGCGGTCGAGCCGACGATGCCGCCGGCCAGAAGCACGCCGCCCAGCTTGAAGTCGAGCGTGCCGCGCTTCATGTGCGAAAGCGCGCCGGAGAAGGAAGAAGCAATGACCTGGTTGGCCCCGGTGGCGACCGCGATCGCCGGCGGGATGTTGTAGAAGATCAAGAGCGGCGTGATCAGGAAGCCGCCGCCCACCCCGAACATGCCCGACAGGAAACCCACCGCCGCGCCCATCGCCAGCAGCACGAAGACGTTGACGGAAATTTCCGCGATCGGGAGATAGATGCCCACCCGTCTGTCTCGATCAGTTTGCCTCTCGGCGAATGCCGCCGTCCCCGGCAGTTTCCCACCGAAAAAAGCAGTTTCGCACCGAAAAGCCAATTTTTTCTTGCGCCGGCGCGGCGGCAGGGTCAAACCCTGCCGCCGCGCCGAAACAAAAACCATCTCAATCAGTTAACAGGCAAATCTGTGGCAAGCCGTCGCGGAAGCGACGCACCTGCAATTATTTGCGCGCCAGCAGCGCCTTGACGAGCGGCGCATCGATCTCGCCGGTCGGCTTCATCTTGTTGTCGGTCTGGAAGGCCATGATGGCGCTCTTGGTCTTGTCGCCCATGACGCCGTCGGCTCCGCCGGCTTCATAGCCGTTCTTGTTGAGGATCAGCTGGATATTCTTCACCGCCTTCTTCATGTCGATGCTGGCGGTGGTCTGCGGCGTGCTGTCCTGCCAGGATTCCGGAATGTCGGAGGAGTTGGCGGTCGCGTTGAGGGGCTTGGCCTTCCACAGTTCCGTGGCGGCGCGGGCGCGCTCGAGCTGCTCGGGCCTGAGCGCATTGGCGATCTCGTCGCGCTTGGACGCGGCGTCCTTGTCGCCGGTCTTGGCGACAAGCGCGAACCATTTGTAGGATTCCTCCAGATTCTGCTTCATGCCGACGCCCTTGGCCGAAAGGATGCCGAGGTTGAACTGGCTGTCCTTGACGCCGAGATCGGCGGCCTCCTGGAACCAGTGCGCCGCCGATTCATTGTCGGTCACGCCGTCCGCCGCCATGGCGAACAGCACCGCCAGATTGTGCATGGCGCTGGCGTTGCCCTGTTCCGCCGCGAGCTGGTAGTAGGTCTTGGCCTTCTTGATGTCGCGCGCGACGCCGATGCCCTTCTCGTAGAAATTGCCGATGCGGTATTCGGCCGGCGCGAAGCCCAGTTCGGCGGACTTTTCATACCATTTGGCGGCGGCCGTCATGTCTTCCTTCACGCCGCGCGATTCCGCGTAGCGCGAGCCGATCTCGAACAGCGCCTTGGCATCGCCGCCCGCGGCCGCGTCGCGCAGCGCCACCGGGCCGATGTCGGACGGGATGTCGATCTTGACGGCCGAATTTGCGGGCTGGCCGCCGGCCGGCGGGACGGTGCCGGTGGTGTCGGCGGAGGTGGTTGCTGGCGTGTTGGCCGAAGAAGCGCCGGCTGCCGGAGCGCCGGGCACTGGTGTGCTGGCCGCCGGCGCGCCGGTCATGGGCTGTGCATCCGCATCGGTGTCCATGGCCGGTCCGTTCACCGCCGGAGAGACGGGCTCGGACGGCATGGTCGAAGCCATCGGCGCCGGCGCAGGCTGGGTCGGCGCGGACAGAGCCGTCGGAGCAGGCGCCGGTTCGGCCGGCGCCGCGGCGGCGGGCATCTCGGGGCCGGACGGCTGAGCGGCCACCTGTGGCGCCGGATCGTCCTTCGAGGGCTCGGCCTGCCTGACGGCGCGGGCCGGCGCGCTCTCTGGCTTCGCGGCGTCCGTGTCGGCCTTGGGCGCGCCGGCGGCATTGAGCGACGCGGTATCGACCGCCTGTGTGGACACGATCGGCGCCACGTCGTTGCGCGCGACCGGCGCCGGGTCGGAGAAGAAGGCCTTGCCGAGCTGCAGGCCGGCCAGCGCCATCATGATTGCGGCGGCCGCCATCAGGATCGGCTTGCGCCGCGCCTTGAGCAGGTCGCCGATTCTGAGCGCCTTTACCGGGCCGGTCATCGTCGACTGCCGCTTCAGCGCGTCGGCTTCCGCGGCGGCGGCTTGCGCCGCGCGGCGGGCGGCCGCGATGAAATCGGATTTGGCGGCGTCGGTCTCGCTGCGCTTGGCCGGCTGGCCGCGCTCGTCGCGCACGCGTTTCATGATGGCGTTGAGGTCCGGCGCGCCTGAGCCCGGCTCCAGCGGCCGGTTGGCTGCTTTGGGATCGAGCGGTTCGTCGATGTCGACGGTCGGAACGTCGCCGGCTGGCGCCGAGCCCGCAAGCGGTGGCGTGTCCTCGTCCTTCTTGCCCTTGAAAGCGCGCGCCAGCCCGCTGAACATCGACTTCTTGCGGCCAGTTTTCTCGGCCTTCTCGCCGATCGCGTCCGATCCGAGCGCAGCCATGGCGGCGGCGGCCGCGGCTTCGGCGGGCGTGCGCGGTCCAGGCTCGCCACGCGTAACATGTTCGCCTTGCGTAGGCGGCTCGTTGCGCAGGATGGAGGCGGCGCGCGCGTCGAGATCGGCGATGTCTCCGGTCAACGGCAGCGGCTGGTCGATATCCATCGACGGTGCGTCCTGCACCGCGATCTTGCCGGCGCGGCCGGCCCGTCTGCCGCCCGGTTGCGGATCGACGAGTTCGCTGACCGCTTCGCTCGGCTCGCTGGCCTCCAGGGAACCGAGCCGGTCGACGATCTTGAGCAGCGTGTCGTGGATGGCCTCGAAGGTCCGCGAATTGCGCTCGTCGGAACGGCGGGTGAGTGCTTCGAGCGTCTTCAGGTCCTGCGCGAGGCCGCCCACGGCGGCCGCGTTGGAAGCGGCCGTGCTGGAGCCCGACTCGGCCAGCGACCGAACGGCGTTCTCCGCCGCCTCGCGCGCGACGCTGAGGATGGAATCGCGCGTGCCCGCCAGCGACTTTTCGATCTCGTTGAGGCGCGGGCTGATGTCCTCGAATTCGGGCAGCGGCGCGCTCGGCCTGGACAGATGCGCCGAAAGGGCGGTCACCTGCGACTCCAGGCTGCGGATCAGCGCCGGATCGATGCCGGCGACCTGCGCGGCGGACGATTCCAGCCGGCTGGAAATGTCTTCGAGCCGGCTTTCCAGGCCGCGGATCGCCATGTCGTTGGCAGGATCGGCCGCGCGCGTCTCGATGCGCTTGGCAAGCGCGGTGAAGCGGGCGTCGATCGCCTCCATGATGCCGGCGCCGTCGTCCTGCTGCATGCGCCGGTCGAGCCTGTCGGCGACTTCGTCCAGCCGCCGCTCGAGGTCGCGGAACAGCATGTTGCCCTGCTCGATCGCATCGCCCTGGCGGCGCTCGAGCAGGCTGGACAGCGCGTCGAAGCGCTGCTCCAGGCCCTGGAAGATATAGTCGGCGTCGGGCATTGCCGGCGCGCGGTCTATTCTGTCGGTGATCAAAGCGATCTGCTTGCCCAGACGCTCCATCGCCTGCTCCGGCAGGTTGGTGCGTCCGGCGAGTTCGTCCACCCGGCTGGACAGAAGGTTGAGGCGGTCGATGACCTCGGCGCCGGGCCGCGACTGCGCGACCTCCTCGATCTGCTGCGCCAGCGAAGCGATCCGCCTCTCGATGCGGCCGAAGGTTTCCGGGTCGAAGGCATTGGCCTGAGCGGCCACCGTCGAGGCGACGATGGCGCGCGAGATCTCGTCCAGCCGCTCGTCGATCATGGCAAGCGTCTCGCCGCCGCGCATGGTCTGCTGGCTGGCGAAACGGTCGACCGCGCCGGCAAGGGTGCGCACCTTTTCCTCCAGCGAAGCGAGCGATAGCGACTGCGGCAGGTTGTTGACCGCGCTGCTGATCTGTTCGAGCCGGTCGGTGAGGACCGAAAGGTTGGGACCCTCGGCGCGCTGGCGCTGGTCGGCGTCGACGCGATCCTCGAAGGCGCTCCAGCGGCGGTCGAAATCGTCCCAGCGGCGATCGGCGGCCCGCACGCTTTGATCGACGGCCTGCACGCTTTCCTCGCGCGCCAGCGTGTCGAGCGCCGCCTTGACCTGCTCCAGTTCCAGTCGCAGCAGATTGACGCTGCGGTCGTCGCTCTTTTCGGCAAGCGTGTGGATGGCGCCGGAAAGCCGCTCGAACTCGACGCCGAGCTCGGCGCTGCTCTTGTCGGGCGACGAGCCATGCTGGCTGTTCGCCTGCATGGCGCGATCGATGTCCTTGCGCAGCGCGTCGAATTCGCGCTGCAGGCCGGCGGTCATCTGGTGGCGCAGCTCTTCGCGCAGGCCGCGCAATTCGACGGCGATCTTGCCGACCATCGCGACGCCGTCTTCCTGTCCGCGCACCCGGTCGATGTCGCGGGCGATGGCCTGATAGTTGGGGCCGAAGTCGGAGGGCGCCGGGTTTTGCGGTGCTTTATTTTGCGAACCCCGATTTTGCTCCCTCTGCGCGGCGTAGGCATCCTCGTACCAGCGCGGCGAACCATAAGGTTGCGCGGCCGCGTAGCGCGGCTCGGCGGCCGGCCGCCGCGGATCGGGACGTTCGGGCATGTCGGTGCGGGTCCGTTCCAGCCGCTGCTCCAGCGTTTCGAGCGAGCGGTTCAGCTCCTCCAGCGAGGTGTGCGGCCGGCGTTGCCTGCCGGCATTGAGTGTATCGAGATAGGACCGCTTGCTGTTCATCGATGCGCCCGTGTTCAGAATGACCGGCCGTGGCCGGTTTCCCAAAGTCCTGCCGGGAACGAAGGCGGCCGCGCGGTTCTGCTGCGGAGGAAGACGGGCTTCCCGGGTTTTCACCCACGCTTCGAAGACCGTGAAAAATTCGCTACAGGATAAACACGGGTGACCGACATGCGCACATTTCGCCCAACGTGGTAAACAAGGCGTTAACCAAGCTTAAGAAGTCGCGCATAATCGTAAGCCCACCTGGGTGGGCATCCGGGTGCGGCATAAAGTTCTATTCCGACAACGCCCTTGCGTCAGGTGCCGGCTGTCGGTATAGAATTGACGTAAACGTAAAAGGTGCGAAGCCGTGCCTCTTGCGATTGATTTGTCGAAACCACGATTGGAAGCACGCCCCCGCTTCCACTCAGGCGACGCTTGGTCCGAGACCGCGACGCCATCAGGGGAAAGCCAGTGACCATGAAACTTGTTTCGCCCGGCGAAGCCGCGGCCAATAGCAATGACATTCCGGCCGAGGCCGGTGAGGAATTCGTCCGCATAGGCGAGATGGCCAAGAAATACGGCGTGACCTTGCGCACGCTGCGTTTTTATGAGGACAAGGGCCTGCTCAATCCGAAGCGCGACGGCTCGACCCGTCTTTATACGCGCCGCGACAAGGCCCGGCTGAAGCTGATCCTGCTCGGCCGCAAGGTCGGGTTCTCGCTGCGCGACGTCAAGCAGATGATGGACCTTTACGATCCGACCGGCTCCAACACCAAGCAGTTGCGGCTGGCGCTCGACAAGTCGGAGAAGCAGCTCGCCCGCCTGCAGAAGCAGCGGACGCTGATCGAGGACGCCATCAACGAACTGAGCAATTCGATGACGGTCGTTCGCCGGATGCTCACCGAGCGGGCCGCGCCGCAGGCAAGCGCCGCCGGCTGATCGCTCTCGCGCTTCAGTAGCGACGATCCCGAAACAGAGAGCCGCGTGGCCTTGGCCGCGCGGCTTTTTTTCGTTGCTTTGCGCTCCGTGTTCACCAAAATTTTTCCGGCTGCGACAAGATTGACGTTTACGCAAACGTCAATTTTTGCTATCGGGGCGTCGACATCGGCTCGGCCTCCCATCCGGACCTGGATCGGGAGCTTGCTAGCTGGCCAAGACCGCAAGGGTGGAGGAAGGCATGACGATCTACAGGGCGCCCGTCCAGGACACGCTGTTCGTGCTCAACGACGTGCTCGGCTATCAGCGCTATTCCAATCTTCCGGGCTTCTCGGACGCCACGCCCGACGTGCTCGAGACGATTCTCGCCGAAGGCGCCAAGCTTGCCGAGAACGTCATGCATCCGCTGAACCGGGTCGGCGACATGGAAGGCTGCGTGCGCCATGACGACGGTTCGGTGACAACGCCCAAGGGCTTCAAGGACGCCTTCGACCAGTATCGCGAAGGCGGTTGGATGGGCCTTGCCGCGCCCGCCGAGTTCGGCGGCCAGGGTCTGCCTTATGCGGTCCATACCGCCGTCTCCGAGTACATGATTTCCGCCAACATGGCGTTGATGATGTATCCCGGCCTGACGCAGGGCGCGATCGCGGCTATCGTCACCCACGGCACCGACGAGCAGAGGGCTACCTGGCTGCCCAGGCTGATCGAGGGCACCTGGACCGGCACCATGAACCTGACCGAGCCGCATTGCGGCACCGACCTCGGCCTGTTGCGCACCAAGGCGGTGCCGAACGGCGACGGCACCTACAAGATTTCCGGCCAGAAGATTTTCATCTCCGCCGGCGAGCACGACATGGCGGACAACATCGTCCACCTGGTGCTGGCCCGCGCCGAGGGCGCGCCGGAAGGCGTCAAGGGCATCTCGCTGTTCATCGTGCCGAAGTTCAAGCTCGATGGCTCGGGCAATCCCGGCGAGCGCAACGCGCTCTCCTGCGGCTCGATCGAGGAGAAGATGGGCATCCACGGCAACTCGACCTGCGTTATGAACTATGACGAGGCGGAGGGCGCCCTGCTCGGCGAGTTGAACGGCGGCCTGAAGGCCATGTTCACGATGATGAACGAGGCCCGTCTCGGCGTCGGTCTGCAGGGGCTGTCGGTCTCTGAGATCGCCTATCAGAACGCGGTTTCCTATGCCAAGGACCGCCTTCAGGGCCGCTCGCTCTCGGGTGTCAAGGCGCCGGACAAAAAGGCCGACCCGATCATCGTCCATCCGGATGTCCGCCGCTCGCTGATGACCATGAAGGCGTTCAACGAGGGTGGCCGCGCGCTGGCGCTGTGGACGGCGATCAAGTCGGACGTCGCCCACCGCTCCGGTGACGACAGGGACCGCCAGGCGGCCGACGACTACACCGGGCTGATGACCCCGGTGGTCAAGGGCGTGCTCACCGACAAGGGTTTTGACCACGCGGTGATGGCGCAGCAGGTGTTCGGTGGCCATGGCTATATCGAAGAGCACGGCATGAGCCAGTTCGTGCGCGATGCCCGCATCGCCATGATCTATGAGGGCGCCAACGGCATCCAGGCGCTCGACCTCGTCGGCCGCAAGCTGGCGCAAAATGGCGGCCGCGCGGTGCAGGTCTTCTTCAAGGAGGTCGGCGAGTTTTGCGAGGAGAACCGGGCCGACGAGAAGATGGCGCCTTTCACCAAGGCGCTGAAGAAGGGCCTCAACGACCTGCAGGCGGCGACGATGTGGCTGATGCAGAACGCCATGGCCAAGCCCGACAATGCGGGCGCCGCCTCGACCGACTACATGCATCTCTTCGGCCTGGTCGCGCTTGGCTACATGTGGGGCCAGATGGCCAAGGCCGCCCACACGAAGCTCGCGGAAGGCGCCAACGGGGCCGCGTCGTTCTACGACAACAAGCTGGTGACGGCGCGCTTCTTCATGGAGCGGATCATGCCGGAGACGGCGACGCGGCTTGCCCGCATTTCCAGTGGCGCGGACACGCTAATGGCGCTGCCGGCGGAAGCGTTCTAGAAATGCTCGGCGTCCCCCTCCCCCTTGAGGGGAGGGTGGCCAGACGAAGTCTGGTCGGGAGGGGTCGCCCGCGACGAACTCGACGCCAATTCTGACGATGCGCACTGGGAGGAGGACCATCGCAATGCGCCGGACGCGAGTGAGTTTCGAGATGCGGCAGAAGGCACGTTCGCTTCGTCTCCATGCGACGAAGGCGGAGTCCTTGCTATGGTACGAATTGCGCGAACTTACTGCTGATGGCCTGAAGTTCAGGCGGCAGTCGCCGATCGGCCCGTACATCGTCGATTTCGTTTGCCCGCGGGTCAAACTGATCGTCGAGGTTGACGGCGATCTGCACGAAACTGAAGCAGGCAAGCGCCATGATATGAATCGCGATGCCTATTTGCGGTCGCTTGGCTACGTGATCGTCAGGATTGACGAGCCGGATGTCATTAACAGTGCGTGGCATGTGGCGCAGTTCGTTAAGGATAAGGCCGAGCACTTCACCGGCGACCCCTCCCGGCCGCTTCGCGGCCACCCTCTCCTCAAGGGGGACGCTGGCGCAGCAGAGGAAATAGCATGACAAATCCAGCCGAAATTCTTGGCTTGCCGAAGCCCGCCTGGGCGGCGGACGAAGTCGGCATGCTCTACGACATGGCGACCCGCTTCATGGCGGAAGAGATCGCGCCGCGCTACGACGAGTTCGAAAAGAACGAGATGGTCGACCGCGAGAGCTGGCTCAAGGCTGGAGCCGCCGGCCTGCTCTGCGCCTCGATGCCGGAAAAATACGGCGGCTCCGGCGGCACCTTCGCGCATGAGAGCGCCATCATCGAGGCGATCGGCCATGTCGGCGTCGACGGCTTCGGTATCGGCCTGCACAATTCGATCGTCGCGCCTTACATCCTGCACTACGGCTCCGAGGAGCAGAAACAGAAATGGCTGCCGAAGCTGGCGACCGGCGAGCTGATCGGCGCCATCGCCATGACCGAGCCCGGCGCCGGCTCGGATCTGCAGGGCGTCAAGACCCGCGCCGAGAAGGACGGAAACCACTACAAGATCAGCGGTTCCAAGACCTTCATCACCAACGGCCAGCTCGCCAATCTGATCATCGTCGTCACCAAGACCGATCCGGAAAAGGGCGCCAAGGGCACCTCGCTGATCGTCGTCGAGACCGACGAGGTCGAAGGTTTTCAGCGCGGCCGCAACCTCGACAAGATCGGGCTCAAGGCCAACGACACGTCCGAGCTGTTCTTCAACGACGTGCGCGTGCCGACCTCGAACCTGCTCGGCCACGAGGAGGGCAAGGGTTTCGTCCAGCTGATGCAGCAATTGCCGCAGGAGCGGCTGCAGATCGGCACCGGGGCGATCGCCATGGTCGAGCGGGCGCTGGCGATCACCATCGACTATGTCAAGGAGCGCAAGGCCTTCGGCAAGGCGATCATCGATTTCCAGAATACGCAATTCCAGCTGGCCGAGCTGAAGACCGAGGCCACGATCGGCCGCGTCTTCTACAACGATTGCGTCGCCCGCCACATCGACGCCGGCCTCGACCCGGTGACGGCATCGATGGCCAAATACTGGCTGTCCGACCTGCAGGGCAAAGTCGTCGACGAATGCCTTCAACTGCATGGCGGCTATGGCTACATGAATGAATATCCGATCGCCCGCATGTATCGCGACGCCCGCGTCCAGCGCATCTACGGCGGCACCAACGAGATCATGAAATTGCTGATCGGGCGCTCTCTCTGAGCGGCGTTTCAGCAAACCCAAGGAGCAGAAAAATGGCAGAAGCTTACGTCTACGACGCCGTGCGCACGCCGCGCGGCAGGGGCAAGAAGGATGGCTCGCTGCACGAGGTGCCGGCCGTGCGGCTCGCCGCCAAGACGCTTGAGGCGCTGCGCGACCGCAACGGGCTCGACACCGGCAATGTCGACGACATCATCTTCGGCTGCGTCGATCCGGTCGGCGAGGCGGGCTCGGTGATCCCGCGCGCTGCCGCCTTCGAGGCCGGCTACGACACCAAGGCGCCGGGCATGCAGATCTCGCGCTTCTGCGCCTCGGGCCTCGACGCCATCAATTTCGGCGCCGCCAAGATCGCGCAAGGCGCGGACGAGATCGTGATCGCCGGCGGCGTCGAATCGATGTCGCGCGTCGGCATGGGCATGTCCGGCGGCTCCTGGTTCATGGACCCGTCGGTCGGCCTGCCCGGCTGGTTCGTGCCGCAGGGCATCTCGGCCGACCTGATCGCGACGAAATACGGCTTTAGCCGCGACGATGTCGACGCTTATGCGGTCGAGAGCCAGAAGCGCGCGGCCAAGGCCTGGGAAGAGGGCCGCTTCAAGAACTCGGTGATCCCGATCAAGGACCAGAACGGCCTCACCATCCTCGACCGTGACGAGCACATGCGGCCCTCGACCGACATGCAGTCGCTCGCCTCGCTCAATCCGTCCTTCGTCATGCCGGGCGAAATGGGCGGCTTCGATGCGGTCGCCGTGCAGAAGCACCCGGAAGTCGAGGAGGTCAACCACGTCCACCATGCCGGCAATTCCTCCGGCATCGTCGATGGCGCCGCTGCCGTGCTGCTTGGCTCGAAGAAGGCCGGCAAGGCGATGGGCCTGAAGCCCCGCGCCAGCATCCGCGCCTTCGCCAATATCGGCTCCGAGCCGGTGCTGATGCTGACCGGCCCGGTCGACGTCACCGAGAAGCTTCTGAAGCGCGCCAAGATGAAGCTGTCGGACATCGACCTGTTCGAGCTCAACGAGGCCTTCGCCTCGGTTGTGCTGCGCTACATGCAGGCCTTCGACATCCCGCACGACAGGATCAACGTCAATGGCGGCGCGATAGCCATGGGCCACCCGCTCGGCGCCACCGGCGCGATGATCCTCGGCACGGTGCTGGACGAGCTGGAGCGCCGCGACTTGAACACCGCTCTGGTCACGCTCTGCATCGGCGCCGGCATGGGCACCGCCACCATCATCGAACGCGTCTGACGGGGAGAGAAAAAGATGAGCTACACCAATTTCACCCTCGACGTGGACGCCGACGGCATCGCTCTGGTCACCTGGGATATGCCGGACCGCTCGATGAACGTCTTCACCGAAGAGGCGATGCGCGAGCTTAACGCCATTGTCGATCACGTGGCCGGCGCCGCCGCCATCAAGGGCTCGGTGATCACCTCGGGCAAGGACAGCTTCTCCGGCGGGGCCGACATCACCATGCTGCAGAAGATGCTCGCCACCTTCGCCGTCGAAAAGGAGAAGGACCTCCAAAAGGCGACCAAGGCACTGTTCGACAATGCCGGCTATATGACCGGCCTGTTCCGCAAGATCGAGACTTGCGGCAAGCCATGGGTGTCGGCGATCAACGGCACCTGCATGGGCGGCGCCTTCGAGATGTCGCTCGCCTGCCACGGCCGCGTCGCCGCCGATTCCGACAAGGTGAAGATGGCGCTTCCCGAGGTGAAGATCGGCATCTTCCCGGGCGCCGGCGGCACCCAGCGCGTGCCGCGGCTGACCGATCAGCAGCAGGCGCTGCAGATGCTGACCTCCGGCCAGAATCTTACGCCGCAGAAGGCGAAGTCGATGGGCCTGATCCACGAGATCGCCGAGCCGAAGAAGCTTGTCGAGACCGCCAAGGCGATGATCAGGAACGGCCTGAAGCCGGTCGCGCCCTGGGACGAAAAGGGCTTCAAGCTGCCGGGCGGTCCGATCTATTCGGCGGCTGGCGCCAATCTCTGGCCGCCGGCCATCGCTATCCTGCGCCGCGAGACCTATGGCAATTACCCGGCTGCCGCCGCGATCCTGAAATGCGTCTATGAAGGGCTGCTGGTGCCGTTCGACACCGCTTTGCGTATCGAGCAGCGCTATTTCACCGAGATCATGCAGACCAAGGAGGCGGCGGCGATGATCCGCTCGCTGTTCGTGTCGCTGCAGGAACTGAACAAGGGCGCGCGCCGCCCGGCCGGCGTGCCGGACACCAAGTTCAAGAAGATCGGCATCCTCGGCGCCGGCTTCATGGGTGCCGGCATCGCCTATGTCACGGCCAAGGCCGGCATTCCGGTGGTGCTGCTCGACCGCGACATGGAATCGGCCGAGAAGGGCAAGGCGCATTCCGACAGCCTGATGGCGGATCAGGTGAAGAAGGGCCGCGCCAAGCCCGAGGACAAAGACAAGCTTCTGTCGTTGATCACGCCGACTGCCGACTATGCCGATCTTGCCGGCTGCGACCTCGTGGTCGAGGCTGTCTTCGAGGATTCGGCCGTCAAGAAACTCGCCACCGAGAAGGCGGAAGCGGTGCTGAAGTCGTCGGCGATCTTCGCTTCCAACACCTCGACCATCCCGATCACGGCGCTGGCGAAGAATTCGGCGCGGCCGAAGAATTTTGTCGGCATCCACTTCTTCTCGCCAGTCGACAAGATGATGCTGGTCGAGATCATCCTCGGCAAGAAGACAGGCGACAAGGCGCTTGCGGTAGCCATCGACTTCGTGCGCGCCATCAAGAAGACGCCGATCGTCGTCAACGACACGCGCGGCTTCTACGTCAACCGCTGCGTCCTCCGTTACATGTCGGAAGCCTACAAGATGCTGATCGAGGGCGTTCCGGCGGCGATGATCGAGAACGCCGCCAAGGCCGCCGGCATGCCTGTCGGCCCGCTGGCGCTGACCGACGAGACGGCGATCGACCTTGCCCAGAAGATCATGAAGCAAACCATCAAGGATCTCGGCGAGAAGGCCGTCGACCCGAAGCAGATGGCGCTGATCAACACCATGGTCGACACGCATGGCCGCTTCGGCCGCAAGAACGGCAAGGGCTTTTACGACTATCCCGCCAAGCCGGCCAAGAAGAAGCTATGGCCGGGGCTCAAGGATCTCTATCCGCAGCTCAAGCCCGAGAAGGTCGACTATGAGGAGCTGAAGGAGCGCCTGCTGATCACCATCGCGCTGGAGGCGGTTCGCGTGATGGAGGAAGGCATCGTCACCGATCCGCGCGAGGCGGATGTCGGCTCGATCCTCGCCTTCGGCTTCGCTCCCTTCACCGGCGGCGCGCTCTCCTACATCGACGGTATCGGCGCCAAGCGTTTCGTCAAGATCGCCAAGGGCCTGCACAAGAAATACGGCGCCGAGTTCAAGTCGCCCAAGCTTTTGCTCGACATGGCAGAGAAGGGCGAGACCTTCTACCAGCGCTTCGACCCCTATCAGAAGGGCGAGGTGAAGAAGGCCGCTTGACGCCCAGTCATGTATGTCTGGGGGCGCCTCGCGCGCATGATGGCCACGGCGTCCAGCCGTGGCCCTTACGTGGTCGGCGATCAGAGTCGGCTGGCCTTCCGCTGCCTGCCGACCGACATCGATTTCAACAGCCATCTCAACAATGCGCGCTACATGATGCTGGCCGACCTTGGCCGCATCGATGTCTTTCTTCGCGTCGGTCTGGTCGCGCTCGCGCGCCGCAACGGCTGGGCGCCGATGATCGGCGGGCTGCAGGTGACCTATGTGCGCGAGATCAGGCTGTGGCGCCGCTTCGAGGTGCTATCGTCGATCGAGACCTGGGAAGGCACTTCCGTGATCGGCAGGCACCGCTTCGTCCTCGACAATGGCGAGACGGCCGCGCTGATCTTGACCACTGGCGGCGTCTACGACCGTCGTGGTCGCCGTTTTCTCGAGATCGACGACGTTGTCGCGGCGCTCGGCCGTTCCGCCGAGCCGCGCCCGCCGACCGAAACCGAACGGGCGTTCATGACCTCGCACCAGAACCTGCGCGATCAGGCCAAGCGGGCCTGATTGCCGGCGACCTGACGCTTCGCCAGTGGACAATCAACCCGCCGCGCGCTAGACAGCGTTGAGGCATTTTTTCCTGTTTCGAAGGAGAGCGGACTTGCTCTCACACGATCGCGTCTGGGCCGCAATCGACGCTCTCGCCGAGCGCTATTCGCTGTCGGCTTCCGGTCTCGCCAGGCGCGCGGGCCTCGATTCGACCGCTTTCAACAAGTCGAAGCGCCTGTCCTCCGACGGCCGGCCGCGCTGGCCGTCGACCGAATCGCTGGCCAAGATCATCGAGGCCACCGGCGCCTCGCTGGAAGAGTTCACCGTGCTGGTCGAAGGTCGCGGCAGCCCTGCCGCGCCGCAGTCGCGCATCGCCGTGCCGTTGCTCGGCTTCGCCCAGGCCGGCGCCGGCGGCTTCTTCGACGATGCCGGCTATCCCTCGGGGCAGGGCTGGGATCTGGTGGAGCTTCCGGCGCGGGCGGCCGAAACCTCCTATGCGCTGAAGGTCCAGGGCGATTCCATGCTGCCGCTCTACCGCAATGGCGACGTGCTGATCGTCGAACCGGGCGCGCCGACGCGCAAGGGCGACCGCGTCGTCGTCAAGACCGCCGCCGGCGAGGTCATGGCCAAGGTGCTCGAACGGCTGACCGCCAAGTCGATCGTGCTGGTTTCGCTCAATCCCGCTCACCCGGACCGCGACATCCCGATGCGCGATGTCGAATGGGTGGCGCGGATCGTCTGGGCAAGCCAGTAGGTCCGGGCCTGTGCGGGTCCTCCATTTTGCCCTCGCGGTTCTGGCAGTTCCGGCAATGGCGGCGCTGGTCGTTGCTGGAGGCCGCTCGCTAAAAGGCAGCGAAAGCGTCGTCACGGTCGACCAGATCGATCCGGCCGATATGCTTCCGGGGCAAGGCACCGGCGCGGCGCCCCAGGAGCCGGAGACCGAGGAACCGGCAACCTCCGCCATTCCAGCGCCGGCCGCTCCGCAGCCGCCCAAGCCGCCAGCACATTCGCGATCGATCGATCCCGAAGTCGTGGCGCCGCCCGAAATGCCCGACGAGACGCTCGAACGGGTCGAGCCGCGCGCGCCGCTCAGCGATCTGGCGCTGGCCGGTCCGCCCAAGCCGCCCAAGCTGAAAATGCCGGACGACTGGAATGGCACCAAGCTGTTCCAGCCGGTTGCCACCGCCGCCGGCTTCATCGAGGCAAAAGGCTACGCTGTCGCCATCGCCGGCATCGACATCGTCAAAGCGGAAGAAACCTGCAGCGACGAAGGCAAGTCCTGGGCTTGCGGCGCGCGCGCCAGAACGGCGTTCCGCGCCTTCCTGCGCGGGCGCACCGTGGTCTGCACCGTGCCGCCGGAGGGGGGCCGCGATACCATTTCGGGCGAATGCCGCGTCGGCAACAAGGATATCGGCGAGTGGCTGGTGGAAAACGGCTGGGCGCGCGCCGCGCAAGGCAGCCCTTATGTCGAGGCGGGCGACAAGGCGCACGCGGCCAAAAAAGGCATCTTCGGCGCGGCGCCGAAGCTCGGTGGCCTGCCGGCATTGCCGGCCGCTACCGGCCCGGCGCCTGCCGCGCCAAGCTCTATTCTGCCGGCGGACGACGGCGCGGTTACGCCGCCAACTGACCAGCCAACGCCCGCTCAATGAGCGCGCGCGTCTCTGCGATGCCGTAAAGCGCCGCGAAGGAGCCGAAGCGCGGCCCGCGCTCCTGCCCGATCAGCACCTGGTAGATCATCTGGAAGAAGCTGACCGACACGCCGGGGCCGCCCTCCGGGCTTTGCTTGGAATGGTCCTGATAGCGCTCGATCCGCCGCGCCACGTTGAGCGCCGCGTTCTGGATCGCCTCGCCGTCGGCGCCTTGCGGCAGGGCGGCGAGCGCTTCCGAGAGCTTCGCCAGCGCCTCGCGCTCCACTTCGTCGGCGGCGCGATAGACCTTGGTCGGCTTCACGAAGTCGTCGAAATAGCGGATCGCATAGCCGGTCAGCCGGTCGAGCTCAGGGTGGGTCTTCGGCGTCACGCCCGGCGCATGCCGCGAGATGAAGCCCCACAGCACCGCCTTGTCATGCGCGTTTGAGGCGCTGACCAGATTGAGCAGCAGCGCGAACGGCACCGGCAGATCGATGGGCGGCGGATTGCCGTCATGCATGTGCCAGACGGGGTTGCCGAGCCGCTCCTTCCAGTCCTGCCGCGGATAGGCGCCGAGGAAGGAATAATATTCATCGACCGCCTTGGGGATGACGTCGAAGTAGAGCTTCTTGGCCTGCCGCGGCCGTTGGTACATGTAGAGGCCGAGGCTCTCGGTCGGCGCATAGGTCAGCCACTCGTCGATGGTGAGGCCGTTGCCCTTCGACTTCGAGATCTTCTGGCCGTTCTCGTCGAGGAACAGCTCGTAGACGAAATGCTCCGGCGCGCGGCCGCCGAGGATGTTGCAGATGCGGTCGTAGATCGCGGCGTTGGTCTGGTGATCCTTGCCGAACATCTCGAAATCGACGCCGAGCGCCGCCCAGCGCATGCCGAAATCCGGCTTCCACTGCAGCTTCACCTTGCCGCCGGTGACCGGCAGCGTGGTTTCGGTGCCTTCGTCGTCGAAGGTGATGGTGCCGGCCTTGGCGTCGACATGCTTCATCGGCACGTAGAGCACGCGGCCGCTTTTCGGCGAGATCGGCAAGAACGGGCTGTAGGTCGCCTGGCGCTCCGGCCCAAGCGTCGGCAGCATCACTGCCATGATCTCGTCATAGCGCTCGGCGGCGTGCAGCAGCACCTCGTCGAAGCGGCCTTCCTTGTAGTACTTCGTCGCGCTGGCGAACTCGTAGTCGAAGCCGAACGTGTCGAGGAAGCGGCAGAGCATCGCGTTGTTGTGGTCGGCGAAGCTCGCATAGTCGCCGCCGAAGGGATTGGGCACCGCCGTCAGCGGCTTGTGCAGATAGGGCTCGAGCGCTGCGCGATCCGGCACATTGTCGGGAATCTTGCGCATGCCGTCCATGTCGTCGGAGAAGCAGAGGAGCTTGGTCTTGACCTTGTCCCCGGTCAGCACCCGGAAGGCGTGCCGCACCATGGTGGTGCGCGCCACCTCGCCGAAGGTGCCGATATGCGGCAGGCCGGACGGGCCATAGCCGGTCTCGAACAGGACGGTGTCCGGAAAATCCTTGTCCTTGTAGCGAGCAATGATCTTCTTGGCTTCCTCGAACGGCCACGCCTTGCTCTCGGCGGCCGCCGCAAGCATCTCGGGATTGAGATCGATGATGTTTGATCCCGTCATGTCAAAGGTCCAGTCATGTGCCGGCTTTCGCCGCGGGTAAGATTTTTCAACCGGTCTCTAGGCGCGACTGGCCGGAGCGTCAACGATTTGCGGCGGTTTTCCTTGCGGCGCCACAATGGCGCTCCTACGTTGGGGCCATGTTATCAAGGAGTTTTGAATGCCTTTGACGCCACACGAAGCCCTGATCCATCTGATGGTCATCACCTCGGCTTCCGATCGCGACATGACCGATGTCGAACTGGCGCGGATCGGCGACGTCGTCCGCTCGTGGCCGGTGTTCGTTGACTTCAACCAGGACAGGCTGGTTGCGGTTGCTCAAGCCTGTCAGAAGGCGCTGCATGAGAAGGACGGGCTGGAGGGCGTGCTCGCCGGCGCCGCGGAAGCGCTGCCCGAACGGCTGCGTGACACGGCTTATGCGGCCGCTTTCGAGGTCGCGGCCGTCGATCTCGAAATGCGCATGGAGGAGGTGCGGGTGCTGCAGCTCATCCGCCTGAAGCTCGATCTCGACACGCTGACCGTCGCCGCGATCGCCCGCGCGGCCAAGGCGCGCCTGCGCACGCTCACGTGACAATTAGCACGGATCGAGGGCTGCTGAGATTCAGGTCAGCCTGAGCCGAGAATGGTGGTTTCCGAGAACCGGAGCGGAACGTACTTAAAGTACGTGAGCACCGGAAGCGGAGGAAACCGCCATTCGCAGGCCGGCATCACCTGAATATCGGCAGCCCTCAGAAAAAGCTCACCGGAAAATAGCGCAGATAGAACTCGGCGAAGGTTCCCTTGATGGAGATTTCCTGCAGCGCGTAGTCAAAGGCGGCCGCCAGCGCCGGATCGCCGGCCCTGGTGGCGATCGCCATGCCTGAGCCCAGATATTCTGGCGCCAGATAGGGGCCGCCGGCAAAACGGCAGCAGCCGGCGGCGTCGGAACCGCCAAGCCAAAACGAAAACCGCATGCCGTCGCCGAAGGCGGCATCGATCTTGCCGGCCTTGAGGTCGGCGTAGAGGGTCTCAGGCTTGTCGAAGGGCACCACCTGGACAGTGCCGAAATAGTCGCGCAGCATCTTTTCATGCGCCGAGCCGGCAATGACACCGACCCGCTTGCTGCGCAGCTTGTCGAGGATCGGTTCGGTGAACGCTTTGGCCTTCGGCATGATGAAGCGCGCCGGGAACTGCAGGTAGGAACGTGAGAAGGCGTATTTCTCGCGGCTTTCCGGCGTTGCCGCGATGCCGGCGATGATCGCCTCGCCTTCCCCCTTCTGCAACGCGGCGTCGAGCTCGTTCCAGGGCAAGGCCTGGATCTGGCATTTCTCGACGATACCGAGCTCAGCGCAGATCGCCCTTGCCAAGTCGATGTGGAAACCCGACAGCCGGCCTGAGCCGTCGAGGAAATTGAAGGGCGGAAAATCGGTGGTGGTGAGGAATCTCAACCGTGGCAGCGCCGAAAGATCGGGCTTGGGCAGCCGCTCCTTGGCATCCCACAGCACCGGAACTTGCGGCTCCGCGGCCTGAGTCGCGCCGGCAAGCGGCAGCGCCCCGATCAGCGCCGACAGCACGATCAGAAATATCCACCGGAAAGTCACGATAAGGCTCCGCCCAGTCATGTTCTTGGCTTTTCGTATGAAAACGGGGCGGGCACAATTGTTTTTGATTTCAAACTCGGGAATTCGGCGTATGGTTTAGCATGTTTGCAAGTGGCAGCGCGCGCCGGCAACGGGGGAGATCACCGGCGCGACGAGGGAGCTTGCAGCACGGGGGTTGATGGCGAAGGGTGGTTCGGGCATCTACCGTCAGTGATGAAGCAGGAAGCAACATGGGGTAGATGTTGCGATGAGCATGTTCGATAGAACTCTCGAATACATAGACCAATTGCAGCACGCCAGCACGGCGGCGGCGGTGTGCGAACGGCTGCTCGGCGTCACCTCGAATTTCGGGCTGACGGCGCTGATGGCTGGAACCGTGCCGCACCCCGGCACCCCGCGCGGCCAGCAGAAGGACCACGTCCTGCTCTGCGACTGGCCGGGCGAGTGGCTGGAGCGCTACGTGGCGCGCAACTATGTCGACCATGATCCGGTTGTCAGCCACATGAAGCAATTGCAGGCTCCGTTCCAGTGGCGGGAAGCCTCGCAGGCCATCGTCATCGACAAGAGCAGCGACGAGGTCATGGGCGATGCCCGCGAGTTCAAGCTCCGCGACGGCCTCGCCTTCCCGCTGGTCACGCTCGACGGTCAGATCGTCATGGTCTCGCTGGGCGGCGAGTCCGTCGAATTGTCGGAGGCCGAGTTCGGGATGGTTTCGCTGGCGTCCACCTACGCCATCGGCCGCGCCATGCAGCTTCACACCATGGCCGGCAAGGTCATCGACCACATAGAGTTGACGCCGCGTGAGCGCGAATGCCTGCAATGGGCGGCCGTCGGCAAGTCCGAGTGGGAGATTTCGCAGATTCTCGGCATCTCGGAGCACACCTCCGAGAAACACCTTCTTAACGCCAAGAGCAAACTGGGCGCCGCCAACCGTGTGCAGGCAGTCGCGGAGGCCATTAGGCGCGGCTATATCAGCTAGGTCGGCCGGTGACGGCCCAGAAATTGTCGCCCACGCATTCGCGTAATATTTTAGGCAAAGGCCGGCCGTATCCTCGTCTTAAGAGAGGGCTAATACTTTCTTAACGCCAAAGCAAACTGGCCGCCGTCAACTGCGTTCGGGCAGTCGCGGAGGCGGTTAGGCGCGGCTATATTAGCGAGGTCGGTCGGTGCCGACCTAGAAATTCTTGCCTACGCGATCGCGTAATATTTTCGGGAAAGCCCGGCCGTATCTTCCTCTTAAGCCTAGGAGACGGCTAATGCTTTTTTCCCTCACCACTCAGGAATTGATGGAGCGTCCCGACCTTTGGGAAGCGGTCCATCGCCTGCGCTACAAGATCTTCGTCGAGGAGATGGGATGGGCCGATCTCGATCGCCCGGACGGGCTCGAGATCGATCAGTTCGACCATGACGAGGCCGAACATCATCTCGTCATCCGCAACGGCGAGCTCGCCGGCTATCAGCGCATGCTGCCGACGACACGGGCGCACCTTCTGACCGACGTCCTGTCGGATCTCTACGAAGGGACGCCTCCGTCGGGGCCGAATGTCTGGGAGCTGACCCGCTATGCGGTGGCGCCGGGCTTTCGCGACGGTAAGCGCGGCGTTTCGACGGTCGGCACCGAGCTGATCGCCGGCTTCGTCGAATGGGGCCTCAAGCGCAACGTCAACCAGGTCATCATCGAGTTCGAACCGATGTGGGTGCTGCGCGCGCTGCAGCTGCACTTCCTGGCGACGCCGCTCGGCTACCAGCGTACCTATGGCAACCAGCAGGTCGTGGCGACGCTGCTCACCTTCACCGAGCACACGCTGAATGTGGTGCGCCAGCGCCGCAACCACTTCCTGCCGGTGCTCAACCGCGGCTACCCCGGCCAGCTCGGCCTGAGGCAGGCTTCGTGAGGGAGGTGGTCATGGGCTTCCATCCTGAACCGGAACTGCACGGCCACACGCTGGTCGTCACCGTGTCCTCGCATGATGGCCGGCCGGTGCTGGACAGGCACGCCTATGCGAGCCTCGCCAGAACCTTCCACGAGGCCGCCGTCAATGACGACGTTCGCGTGGTCGTGCTGCGCGGCCTCGCCGGCTGCTTCTGCCTCGGCGGCGACTTTTCGGAGTTCCTCGACGCCACCAAGCACCAGCAGCTGATCGCCGCCGTCACCGACATGTTCCGCATGCTGGCGACCTTCCCCAAGCCGGTCCTGGCCTGCGTGGACGGCGACGCCGTCGGTGTCGGCTGCACGATCCTGTTCCACTGCGACATGGTGATTGCCTCGAGGGGCAGCACCTTCAGGGTGCCGTTCGTCGATTTCGGCCTCGTGCCGGACGCGGCGACCAGCATCCTGGCGCCCCAGAAGCTCGGCTATGCCGGCGCCTTCCGCTTCTTCTGCCTGGGCGACACACTCGGCGTCGACGACGCCAAGGCGCTCGGCCTGGTCGGCGAGATCGTGGAAGGCAGCGCCGAGGAGACGGCCTTGGCGCGGGCAAGGCAGCTCGCCAAGAAGCCGGTTGCCGCGCTGTTGCAGACACGCGGTCTGCTCAAGGGCGATACGGACGTTCTGTGCGACCGCATCGACCACGAGATATCGCTGTTCCAGCAGGCGCTCCAGGACGACGCCACGCTGAAGCGGCTGCAGCGGATCGCCCGCCTCGCCGCTTAGACCCGGCATGAAACCTCAGCGCCGCGCACCGGAAGGATGCGCGGTGCTGTAATCTTGAGGCGCCGATCGCCGGCCGCTGGGGAACGCTATTTCTCCAGGAACGACGGCCCTTCGCCGATGATCTTCTTGTCCATCTTGCCGATAGTGTCGAGATCGCGCTCGTCATAAGGCAGCGACAACAGGATCCGCTGCATGACGGCGAGCCGCGCCCGGCGCTTGTCGTTGGCGCGCACGATGATCCAGGGCGCGAACTCCTTGTGGGTGCGCTCGACCATCAGATCGCGCGCCCTGGTGTAGTCGTCCCATTTGTTGATGCCGGCAATGTCGATCGGCGAGAACTTCCAGTTCTTCAATGGCGACCAGCGGCGGTCGTGGAAGCGTTCGAGCTGCGTCTCGCGGCCTATGTTCAGCCAGAATTTGAAGAAGTGGATGCCCTCGTTGCAGATCATGCGCTCGAAATGCGGCGTCTCGTCGAGGAATTTCTCGTGCTGTTGCGGCGTGCAGAACCCCATGACCGGCTCGACGCCGGCCCGGTTGTACCAGGAGCGGTCGAAGGTGACGAACTCGCCCGAAGTCGGGAAATGGTCGACATAGCGCTGAAAGTACCATTGCCCGGTTTCCGTCGGTGTCGGCTTGGTCAGCGCCACGTTGCGCGCCGTGCGCGGATTCATGTACTGCCGCAGCACGAAGATCGTGCCGCCCTTGCCGGCGGCGTCGCGCCCCTCGAACAACGCCATCACCCGCTTGCCGGTCGCCTGCAGCCAGGCCTGCGCCTTGACCAGTTCGATCTGCAGGCGCTCGAGCTCCTTGTCGTAGTCTTCGCTCTTCATCTTCTTGTCGTACGGATAGCCGCCGGCGGTCAGCTTGTTGTCCTCGATCCAATTCGGAAGCGCCGGGTTGTCGATGTCGAACTCGCGTTCCTTGCCGCCGATCCTGATCCTGATCGGTCCCGCGGCGGGCGCCGCTTCGGCGGTTTCCTTGGCATTTTTCATCGAGGCGAACCCTTTCCAGCTTGCGGACTCATGCTATGGAGCCTCCACGACGCCCGCGTCCATCCGGACGTGGGACGTCGTAGCACTTTGATTTTGCGCATGAACATTCCAGAAAATCGATTCCGATTTTTGCGGGGTCATGCGCCGGTCCGGTCGGGCGAACTTTCACCCGCGGAGATACGGGGCAGCGCATGGTCGACACGGGTGCAGAGCGAAGAGGCGCGATGGAAGCCGTCGCCGCCCGGCTGCGGCGCCGTCGCTGGTTGCTGGCCGCGGCCATCGTTGCGGTCCTCTCCGTCTACGCTTTTGGCGGCATCTCGATCTATGTGCCGCTGCTGGCCCTGGTCTTGTTGGTCGCGGCGGCAATGTTGCCGGCCGATGTCGAACGCCAGTCCGCCGATGGCGCGGCGGCGATCGAGGCCGGCGGGCTGCAGCGGCTCTCCGGCGAATATCTTGCCGCGGCCGTCGCCGACCCGCTGATCATCTTCGACCGCGCGGCCAGCATCGTCCACGCCAACGCGGCTGCCTTCGCCGCCTTCGGCGGGCTGGCGCCCGGCATGTCGCTGTCGCTCAAGTTCCGTGCGCCCGAAATGCAGGCCCTGCTTGACGGCATCGTCTCGGGGGCCGTGGCCTCCGATGTCGTCGACTATACCGAGAAGCTGCCGGTCGAGCGCACATACCGGGTGAGCGCATCTTCGGTCGGCCATGCCACCGATCTCTACGTTCTGGTGTTCAAGGATCAGAGCGAGGCGCGCCGCATCGACCGCATGCGCGCCGACTTCATCGCCAATGCCAGCCACGAGCTGCGCACGCCGCTCGCCTCGATCGCCGGCTTCATCGAGACCTTACGCGGCCCGGCGCGCGGCGATCCGGCGGCACGCGACCAGTTCCTGCAGATCATGCAGAACCAGACGGGCCGCATGGCGCGTTTGATCGACGACCTCTTGTCGCTGTCGCGGCTGGAGATGAAACCCTATCTCAGGCCGGGGACCGAGGTCGATCTTCGCCAGACCATCGAGAGCGTCATCGATTCCCTTGGCCCGGTCGCCAGCGAGAACGGCCTCGTCATCGAGCGGGATTTCGTCGATGGTCCGCTTTCCGTGCCCGGCGACCGCGACGAGCTCTTCCAGGTTTTCGAGAATCTCCTGGAGAATGCCTGCAAATACGGTCAGTCGGGCGGGCATGTTACCGTATCCATCGCCCGCAGCGAGGATGGCCAGGATGCAGGCATCGACGTCACCATAAGAGACTATGGCCCTGGCATCGCCGAGGAACACATCCCACGCATCACCGAGCGTTTCTACCGCGTCGATGTCGAGAGCAGCCGCGCCCAAAAGGGCACCGGTCTTGGCCTTTCGATCGTCAAGCATATATTGACCCGTCATAACGCCAGGCTGTCGATCAGGTCGGAAGTCGGCAAGGGCGCGGCGTTCACGGTTCATTTGCCGGCTCAATGATCCTATATTGGTTGCCAACCGGCAATTTCGTCTTTCTGTCATCCGGCTCGCGTATCAGCGACAGATTGAGGGAACGCACCAGCCGGCAGAAACCGGGAAGGCATAGCCATGCAGTCCGTCCACATTGTCAGTGCCTATGACGAAGAACTGAAATTCCTGTCGAAGCGCATCGCCGCCATGGGCGGGCATGCCGAGCGCATGGTCGAACAGGCGATCGCGGCCCTGGTCAATGCCGACCCAGGCCTCGCCCAGAAGGTCATCCAGGACGATCTCGTCCTCGACGAGGGGCAGCGCGAGATCGACGACAAGGCGATCATCATCATCGCCAGGCGCCAGCCGATGGCGACGGATCTGCGCGAGATCGTCGGCGCCATCCGCATCTCCGCCGACATCGAGCGCGTCGGCGACCTCGGCAAGAATGTCGCCAAGCGCGTCGCGGCGGTCATCGACGGCCGCCAGCCGAACAGCCTGTTCCGCGGCCTCGAGGCGCTGGCCAACCTGGCGCTGACGCAGCTCAAGGAAGTGCTCGACGTCTATGCGTCGCGCTCGGTTGAGAAGATCGGCTTCGTGCGCGACCGCGACGACCAGATCGACGCCATGTACACCTCGCTGTTTCGCGAGCTTCTGACCTACATGATGGAAGATCCGCGCAACATCACGCCCTGCACGCATCTGCTCTTCTGCGCCAAGAACATCGAGCGGATCGGCGACCACGCCACCAACATCGCCGAAACCATCTATTACATCGTCACCGGCGACCAGATGCCGGCCGATCGGCCGAAGGGTGACAAGACCGACCAGGTGGTGTCCCCAGGGACGGTATCGGCTACGTGAACAGCCAGCCTCTCGAACGGCTTTCTAATTTAGGCTAAGCTCCTCCAGATGCAGTGATTTTGTCAGTCGCAGTCTCGGGAGGTTTGCGATGGAACAAGTTCGAAACCTGACCCCGACCCCGCAGCCGACATCGGGCATCATTGCGTCCAGCGTCTATTCCGCCGGCAAGCGCGTCGCCGACATATCGGTCGAAGAGGCTGGCGAATGGGCGGCAAGGCCCGACCATGTCGTCTGGATCGGCCTGCTCGAGCCCGACCGCAACCTGTTGCTCAGGGTGCAGGCGCAGTTTCACCTGCATGATCTCGCGATCGAGGACGCCGAGCATCCGCATCAGCGGCCGAAGATCGAGCAATATGGCGATGCCTTGTTCATCGTCGCCCGCACCGCTCAGCTGATCGATGGCCGCGTTACCTTCGGCGAGACGCATCTTTTCGTCGGCACCGGCTACATCGTCAGCGTCCGGCACGGCCCGTCGACCTCCTACGCCGCGGTGCGCCAGCATTGGGAAAGCTGCCCCTCGTCGCTCGCCAAGGGCGAGGATTTCGTCCTCTATGCCATTCTCGATTTCATCGTCGACAACTACATGCCGGTGCTCGAGCAGATCGAGGACGAGGTCGAGCAGATCGAGGACAAGGTGTTGCTGAAGCCGATGACCGGCGCCGATATAGAACGGCTCTACATGCTGCGTCGCGATCTGCTCAGGCTGCGCAACGCGGCGCTGCCGCTGGTCGAGGTCTGCCGGCGGCTCACCAGCGCCGATCTGCCGCAGATCCACGGCGCCATGCACCCGCTGTTCCGCGACGTCACCGATCACATCCGCACCGTGCAGGAAAAGATCGACAGCCTGCGCGAGGTCCTGGCCTTCGCCTTCGAAGCCAGCCTTCTGGTCGGACAGAGCCAGGAAACGGCGATTTCCAAGAAGCTTGCCTCATGGGCCGCCATCCTGGCGGTGCCGACGGCCTTCGCCGGCATCTACGGCATGAACTTCACCGACATGCCTGAACTGAAGATGGAATATGGCTATCCGACCGTGCTGGTCGCGATCGCGCTGATCTGCGTGTTTCTGTATTGGCGGTTCAAGAAGAATGGGTGGCTGTGAAAATAGGGGAGTAAGGGAGTAGGGCAGTAAGGGAGTATGTCAGGAATTGCCGAGAACCGCGCTCAAAAGCGCTATTTTTACCTACTCCCCTACTGCCTTACTCCCCTATTCCCCTATCTCGCCCTGCGCCTTTCCGCCGCCGGCTGGAACGCGACACGCGAGTGATATTTGCAGTATGGCCCGGTCTCGGCGGCGTCGTTGCCGCAGAAGGAGAAATCTTCCGACAGCGGATCGCCGTTCGGCCACTTGCAGGTGCGCTCGGTCAGCTCGACGAGCTGCAGGTTGCGCGAGATCGGCACGACGACATTCTCGACCGGGCGGATATAGTGGCGCGCCACCGGCTCTGCGTCGAACTGCACCTGCAGCGCGGTCGCGCCGATGGAGGCCGTCACGTGACGTGTCGCGCTTGCCGCGCGAGCCACCGATTTCTGTATCGAGGCCCCCTGCGTCGCTTTCTTCTGTCGTGCAGGCGCTGCGGTCGCGCGGCCGCGGCCCGAGAGTTTCAGGCGATGCACCTTGCCGATGACGGCGTTGCGGCTGACCCCGCCGAGCTGTGCGGCGATCTGGCTGGCGCTGAGACCCTCCGACCACAATTTCCTGAGAAGTTCGACCCGCTCGTCAGTCCAGTTCATGAGACCGCGCTCCTGCTGAGGCGTACGGCAGTCAGAATCCTTTCCCGCCCCGGCTCCCGCCGGGCAAATAACACCACATCTACCGGGTGATTAGATCCGCCGCACGAAATCTAGTTATTTCTCGACTACAATTACCTTAAGCGCTGACTCGGTGACAAGAGTCCCCAGGGCAACACGATTCGGTTTTTTCGGTTTTCCCCAACTTGCCTGACCGCTTATGAGCCGGCGTGCCGTCGGAGTCTTGCCGCGCGCTTCTGCGCGACGTTTTCGTTGACTTCATGACCGAAAAACATGATAAGCCGCAAAGGCCGCCGCATTGGCGGCTTTTTTGATTTCCGGTTCCGGAGACGCATATAATGAGCGGTTCGGCGCTTTACGAGACTTTTGCTCGCGCACCCCTGGCTTTCGACCACGGGGAGGGGACCTGGCTGGTCACCGACAAGGGCGAGCGATATCTCGATTTCGCCGGCGGCATCGCCGTGAACTCGCTGGGCCACAGCCATCCGCATCTGGTGGCGGCGCTCACCGGGCAGGCCGCCAAGCTGTGGCACGTCTCCAATCTCTACGAGATCCCCGAGCAGCGCCGGCTGGGCGAGCGGCTGGTCGAGGCGACTTTTGCCGACAAGGTGTTCTTCACCAATTCCGGCGCCGAGGCGCTGGAATGCGCCATCAAGACGGCGCGGCGCCACCAGTTCGTCAAGGGCCACCCCGAGCGCTTCCGCATCATCACCTTCGAGGGCGCGTTCCACGGCCGCACGCTGGCGACGATCGCCGCCGGCGGCCAGTATAAATATCTCGAAGGCTTCGGGCCCAAGGTCGAGGGCTTCGACCAGGTCGGGTTCGACGACATCGACGCCGCCGAAAAGGCGATCACGCCGGAAACCGCGGCGATCCTGATCGAGCCGGTGCAGGGCGAGGGCGGCATCCGCCCGGTGCCGACGCAATCCCTGAAACGGTTGCGGCAGCTCTGCGACAAGCACGGCCTGCTTCTGATCTTCGACGAGGTCCAGTGCGGCATCGGCCGCACCGGCAAGCTCTTCGCGCATGAATGGGCGGGCGTGACGCCTGACCTGATGGCGATCGCCAAGGGCATCGGCGGCGGCTTCCCGATGGGTGCCTGCCTTGCAACCGACGATGCCGCGACCGGCATGACGGCGGGCGTGCACGGCACCACCTTCGGCGGCAATCCGCTGGCGATGGCGGTGGGCAATGCCGTGCTCGACGTCGTGCTGGCAGACGGCTTCCTCGAGGATGTGCAGCGCAAGGCGCTTCTCTTGAAGCAGGGCCTTGCGGCGGTCGCCGACGAATTCCCCGAGACTATCGAAGGCATCCGGGGAACCGGCCTGATGCTTGGCCTGAAATGCGTCATGCCCAACAACAAGGTGAATATGGCGCTGCGCGACCAGCACCTGCTGGCGGTGCCGGCCGGCGACAACGTCATCCGCCTCTTGCCGCCGCTCACCGTCACCGACGAGGAGATCGGCGAGGCGCTGAAGCGCATCCGTGCTGGCGCCAGGGGCCTCACCGACGCGATTGCGGCCGAAGCCGCGAAGTAATTCTGGAATCCTGCCGATGAGCGTTCGCCACTTCACCGATCTGTCAGCCGTTTCCGCGGGCGATCTGCGCATCATGCTGGACGACGCGGTGGCGCGAAAGACCAGGCTCAAGGCCGGCGAGCGTTCGAAGCCGCTCGAAGGCAAGGTGCTGGCGATGATCTTCGACAAGCCGTCGACGCGCACGCGCGTGTCCTTCGATGTCGGCATGCGCCAGCTCGGCGGCGAGACCATCATGCTGACCGGCACCGAGATGCAGCTCGGCCGTTCCGAAACCATCGCCGATACCGCCAAGGTTTTGTCGCGCTATGTCGACGCCATCATGATCCGCACCACCTCGCATGACCGGCTGCTGGAGCTCACCGAGAATGCCACCGTGCCGGTCATCAACGGGCTGACCGACGACACCCATCCCTGCCAGCTCATGGCCGATATCATGACCTTCGAGGAGCATCGCGGTCCGGTGGCGGGCAAGACCTTCGCCTGGACCGGCGACGGCAACAATGTGCTGCACTCGCTGCTCGAAGCCTCGGCGCGGTTCCGCTTCAATCTCAATGTCGCGGTGCCGGAGGGCAGCGAGCCGTTCGAGAAATATGTCGACTGGTCGAAGGCCAATGGCGGCAAGGTCAGGTTCGCCCGCTCGGCCGAGGAAGCGGTCGACCAAGCCGATTGCGTCGTCACCGACAGCTGGGTGTCGATGGGCCAGGAGCATCGTGCCCGCGGCCATAACGTCTTCCTGCCCTACCAGGTCAATGCAGCGCTTATGGCCAAAGCGAAGTCCGACGCGCTCTTCATGCACTGCCTGCCGGCGCATCGCGGCGAGGAGGTCACCGACGAGGTCATCGACGGACCGCATTCGGTGGTGTTCGACGAGGCCGAGAACCGGCTGCACGCCCAGAAGGCGGTGCTGGCCTGGTGCCTGGGCAGGGGAATCGCACATGAGTAGAATTGGACTCTTGCGGCGGTTATCGAAATGGATTCTGAAGGACCTCTGGATGATCGGAGGTCGGCATGGTGTTTCTGGATGTATTTGGCGAGGTTCCGGAC